>JAABSS010000488.1 GCA_011390235.1 Desulfotignum sp. | reverse complement strand
ACCAGCAAAAGGATCCGGTTTGATACCATTGACCGCCTGGCCTTTGACCATGTTGATTTCTCCTATGATAAAGACACACCAGTTCTCAAAGACATCTGTTTTTCTTTGAAAAAAGGGGAATCCATTGGCATTGTCGGGCAGACAGGTTCCGGCAAAACCTCCATCATCAACCTGATCACCGGGTTCTACCGGCCGGATACCGGCCGTATCCTGATCAACAACCAGGCCATGGATGCCATCAACATCATGGATATCCGGAAAAAAACCGCCCTGGTCATGCAGGACCCCATCCTTTTTTCCGGCACTGTCAGAGACAATGTCTGTCCCCCTGAAAAACCGTTGAACGCCACTGCCCTGAAAAAAGTGCTGGAACAGGCCAACTGCCATTTTCTGTATAACAGATTCAAGGGACCCGATACCCTGTTAAAAGAAGGAGGACGTCCTTTGTCCGCCGGGGAAAAGCAGCTGGTGTGTATTGCCAGGGCTTTTGCCTGCGACCCGGACCTGATCATTTTCGATGAGGCCACCTCCTACATGGATTCCGGATCTGAACAAGCCGTACATGAGGCCATGAACCGGCTCATGCACGGCCGGATGTCCATTATCGTCGCCCACCGCTTATCCACCATCCGGCAGTGCGGCCATATCATGCTGCTCAGGGACGGCCGGATCCGGGAACAGGGCAGCCACCAGGAACTGGTGAAAGCCCAAGCGGAGTATTTTCATCTGCTGGAGAAAGAAACCCTGTGAGATGGTGATGCTTCAGGACGGGCCGGCGGTCTGAAGGGTAATGGTAAAACAGGTGCCCTGGCCTTCGGTTGAATCCACATACATTTTTCCGCCGTGATCTTCTATGATGCCGTAGACCACGGACAGCCCTAAACCAACGCCCTTGCCTTTCTTCTTGGTGGTGAAAAACGGTTCAAATATTTTGGAAATATATGCCTTGGGTATGCCGGCACCGGTATCTGTGATCTGCATTTTCACGGCATTCTTGTCCGGGGTGCTGCAGGTTTTCAGGGTCAGCCGTTTTCCGGGGGCCCGGGCCATGCTCTCCATGGCATTGGAGATCAGGTTCATGACCACCTGCTGGATCTGATCTTCCGATCCCTTGATCAGGGGCAGATTTCTTTCCAGATCCTCGATGATTTGGATCTTGTTGAGGCGCAGCAGGTTGGCGTTGATCATCAGGGTTTGTTCAATGAGTTCGTTGACGTCAAACCGGGTGACCTTAATTTTGGACTGCCGTGCAAAGGCCAGCAGATTGCCGATGATGCGGGTGACCCGGCGGGTTTCGGTCTCCATGAGATCGAGATACTGGGAAAAAACATCCAGCTCCTGCCCGGTGATGGTATCTTCTTTTAATATCCGCTTGCTGAGCAGCACCAGATTGAGTATGCCGGCCACCGGATTGTTGATTTCATGGACCACGGAAGAGGACAATTTTCCCAGAGATGACATCTTGTCCTGGTGCAGAAGCTGCTCATGGGATTCTTTCAGTTGCCGGGTGCGCTCCTCCACCATTTTCTGCAGGTGCTCTCTGGTCTTTTTTTCATCGGCTTTGCGTTTGGTGATGTCCCGGCTGATTTCGATAAATTTTAAAATTTTGCCTTTTTTCTCCCAGATGGGGAAAATGGTCAGTTCCGTGTACCAGGTTTTGCCTTTCTGGTCCATCCGGGAAAGCTCCACCTGGCAGTGGCGCCTTTTTCTGACCACCTGATCCAGTGGGCAGCGTTCAAGGCAGTTGGAGCTTTTCCGGGTGATGCGCTGGAACACTTCATAGCATTTTTTACCGATCACATCATCCCGGTGATACTGCATGTGCTTTAAAAATGCTTCATTGACCTCCAGAATCTTCTGGTCCGGAGAAATAATGAGAATAAAATCCCTGATCCCGTTGAGGATAGTCTCAAATTCATTCTGGAGAACATTGGCCATGAAAAACCCCTTGCACATTTTTCAACAAATGGAAAATATACTTTTTTTCTATCACAGGCCCGGCAAAAAACACAAGTGCAAGTTCCGCGGTGCCCAGGGCCATCGCATGTAACCAGATCCTGTTCAGCTGCTTGATACCCGCCCCCTGATGGTAACGGTGTGACCGGCCCGAGATTGCATCTGACGGTCCTGTCACACCCGGATGTATTCCAGAAGAAGTTGCTGCAAATTCCCACAACGGTGTCGTAAAATTCCACAATTCATCAAACATCCTGATGTCAAGTGGATGCCCCGCTTTTTATCCAGTTCCGGACAAACCACTGTTGAAAAATCCGCCATTTCCCGCCTCCCCGTATTTTTGCCTGGACGTGAAGATGATATCGAAAGACCCGCATGAAATAACGGGTGTTCAGTTTTTTTTGTCCCCGGCCCAGACCCTGGTATTGTTTTTGCTCTTATATCTGGCAGCGGTTTGGAAGAAAAATATTTAACCAACTCATAAGGAGGTACACCATGACAACCACAACCACAAGCTCTGTTTTGAAAAAAGATGTTTCAAAAACCAGCCCTGTCTGGGAAATCGGCAAAGACAGCACCCCGCGTCCCTGTATCTGGATGCAGGCAGGGGTGACGGCCAAAAAAAACTGTACCCATTATCATGACTGCACCGGGTGCAAATATGATGCTGCCATGGAAAAGGCCGCTGCCGCCGGCAAACACCTCACCTGGCAGGAAGCCATGCGGCGGCAGCCGGGCAGCCGGCGCATCTGCCGCCATGCCATGACCGGCCGGGCTGACATGCGCACCTGCCCCATGAACTACAACTGCGACCGGTGCGCGTTTGACCAGGTATTTGAGGACGCGTTGACCCCTGCCCGGGGCCATGAACCTGTTACAACCACCCGGGTCAAGGGGTTTGACCTGGCCGGCGGTTATTATTTCCATTCCGGCCATACCTGGGCCACCATTGACAGCGGCGGTGTCATCCGGGTGGGTATGGATGATTTTTCCTTCAAGGTGCTGGGAGGTCCGGACGAATTCGACCTGCCCCTGGTGGGACAGGAGCTGAACCTGGCCAGGGCCGGCTGGGGTATCCGCCGCAAACACAACCAGGCAGATGTCCGCTCCCCGGTGAACGGGGTGATCACCCGGGTCAATGAAACCGTGAGATCCCGGCCTGATCTCTCACAGGATCACCCTTACGGGGATGGCTGGCTGTTCACGGTGCACAATGCAGATATCAAAGGCGCGGTAAAGGACCTGATGGATGATGAAACCAGCATCGCCTGGCTGGACAATGACGTCACCACCCTTGAAAAGATGATTGAAGAGATCACAGGCCCCCTGGCCGCTGACGGCGGTGTGCTGCAAAGAGATGTATTCGGCGGCCTGCCGGCCCTGGGATGGGACCGGCTGACCCGGACCTTTCTGTAATTTTTTTTCGATTGAGGAGAAATCCCATGGAACAGTTTCAAACCACACAGCGGACCGCCCCCCAGTGCCTGTGGATGCAGGCGGGGGTGGTCCCGAAAAAATATTGCCCCACGGATTTTTCCTGTACCGGGTGCCGGTTTGACCGGGCCTTGAACCGGGTGTGCAGACAAAACCAGCACCTTCTGGATCAGGGACAAACCCCTTCCGGGAAAAAAGGCTTTTTTATGTTCTGGCAGGACCGGCTCAAAAAAATGCCGCTGGCCAAACGCCCCTGTATCCACCACATGAAGGGAAAAATTTCCTTTAAGGCCTGCCCTAAAGCGTATCACTGCATTGACTGTGAATTTGACCAGTATTTTTATGACCATTTCAAGGTGCATGCCATGATGCAGCCCATGGACTTTGAAACCGTCAGTGGGGTGTTCCTGCCGGCAGGGTATTATCTGTCTGCCGGACACACCTGGGTGAAAATCGAAGACCAGGGGGTTGTGCGCATGGGAATCGATGATTTTGGGGCCCGGCTTGTAGGAAAAATTGACCGCATCACAACCCCCCTGATGGGCAAACAAGTGGCACAGGGGCAGACCGGGTTCACCCTGTATCGCAACAGATATCCCATACCATTTGCCTCTGCGGTTTCCGGCATCATCACCCAGATCAACCCGGCAATGAAAAAGAACCCGGGCCTGGTGACAACCGCCCCGTATACCGACGGGTGGATATGCCTGGTGCACTGCCCGGATATCAAGCAGAATCTCAAAAAGCTTTTGTTCATGGGAGACAGCCGGCGGTTCATGGCCGGCCAGGTGGAAAAGCTGCATGCATTTCTGGAAGATACCACCCGGTTGAAAGCGGCTGACGGCGGTTCTCTGGTCAGAGATATTCTGGGCAATGTCCCGGAAACACACAGGGACCGGCTGGTAAAAACCTTTATTTCTCCAGGGCCTTGATGCTGTCGGACAAATAAATGCTGCAGTACCGGCAGAACCGGTTCATTTTCCGGTCCACATCTGCAATTTTGCGGCAGTAATGCATGATGCACAGCGGGTCTTCACAATGACGCAGATCAAAGGTATGGCCCAGCTCATGAACCGCTTCTTTGGCAATCCGGTCCATGAACCCGGCCGTACCCATGGCATCCAGGCCTGTGTTCAGCCGGGAAAAAGAAACAATGGCGGCCTTCCCCCCCAGCTGGGCCTCTCCATATACATGGGTTAAAATGGGAATGAACAGATCGTTTTTGGTGATGGCCACCACCTTGAGGCAGCTATCAGGGGCAGTTTCTGCCAGTTTTTCCAGCACCCTGGTGGACCAATACTGGTGCCTGTCCATATCATAGGCAAAAGCAATGTCCGGCAAAAGCGGGGTGATCCGGACATCGGTTTTAAACACCTTCGCAACTTTGTCTGCCACCGCCCCACTGATATCATCGGCAATATCGCCCACAGGGGACACCAGAATCAGACCGGGCGGTTTCATGGATACACAGCCTTTTACTTCGGCTTCAGATCATACCGCTTGATCTTGTTGTAAAGAGTGGAGCGGTCTATGCCCAGAACGCCGGCTGCCTTGGATATATGCCAGTCGGTCCGGGTCAGGATGGTGTGGATATGCTGTTTTTCCACGTCATGCAATGAGACCCCGCCGGGGGAGGCAGGATGGTCCAGGGTGCTTCCGATGGGCAGGTCCCGGGGGGTGATGGTGGTGGTTTTGCATACCACCACAGCCCGTTCAATGGCATTGGACAATTCCCTGACATTGCCGGGCCAGTGATAGATCATGAGTTCATCCATGGCATCTCTGCTGAACCGTTCCACACCCCGGTTCACCTCCCGGGTGAATTTTTCCAGAAAATGGTCGGCCAGCAGCGGAATATCCTCCTTGCGCTCCCGCAGGGGCGGCATGGTCAGGGAAATGACATTGAGCCGGTAGTACAAATCCTCTCTGAAACTGCGGTTGGCAATGGCTTTTTGCAAATCCGAATTGGTGGCGGCAATGACCCTGAAATCCACGGTAATGGGCTGGGTGCCACCCACCCGGTAAAACACCTTGTCCTCGAGCACCTGGAGCAGATCGATCTGCATGCGCATGGAAATCTCACCGATTTCATCCAGAAAAAGGGTCCCGCCGCCGGCCATCTCCAGGCGCCCTTTTTTCGTTTCCCTGGCATCGGTAAACGCCCCTTTCTGATGGCCGAACAGCTCGCTTTCCATGATATGTTTAGGGATAGCTCCGCAGTTGACCGCCACAAAAGGCCCTTCAGACACCCGGCTGGAAGAATGGATGGCTTTGGCAGCCAGGCCCTTGCCTGATCCGGTCTCGCCGGTAATGAGCACGGTGCTTTCCGTGCCGGCGACATCCTGAATCAGCTTGAAAATTTCCTGCATGGCAGACGACTGGCCGATCATGCTTTCAAACCGGGTCTGCTCTTCGAACGCATCCTTTAAAAACGCATGCTCTTTCACCTTTTTGCGGTGTTCCAGAAGCTTCTGGATCATCACACCGAGTTCGTCCGGGTCAAAAGGCTTGAGCAGGTAATCATGGGCATGGGATTTCATGGCCTGCACCGCAGAAGGGATAGAGCCGTAGGCCGTGATCATGATCACATCGATATCCGGATAATGCTCCTTGACATGGGACAGCACCTCCATGCCGTTGATGCCGTCCAGCTGGATGTCCAGCAGCATGATATCAAACCCCTGTTTTTTGAGCAGTGCAAGCGCATCTTCGCCGCTGGGCACGGTATCCACGAGAAACCCGTCCCGCCTGAGCCATCCGGCAAGGGATTCCCGGATCACCAGTTCGTCATCCACCACCAGGATTCTGGCCTGGGACATGTCTGCCTCCTTTCTGCCCGGCCGGCCCGGAACCGGCTGCTGCAGCCAGTCCGGTGACGGCCTTTCAACGGATTTCCACAAGCATCTCTTTTGGATGGCGCCGTCGCGGGGGCTGGTCACCTGCCCTGTACCCCAGGGCCACCAGCACCGCCACTTCAAATTCTTTGGTATCTATACCCAGAACCGCCTCAACCCGGTCTTTTTCAAATCCTTCCATGGGGCAGGAGTCGATCCCCAGAGAGGCTGCCGCGGTCATGATATTGGCCAGGGCAATATAGCACTGCTTGCAGCACCAGGCATACAGGTTCATCCGGGGAAACACCTCGGTTTCCATATACCATTTATATTTTTCAATATAGGCTTTGGTCGCATCTTCCGGCAGTCCCCGCCTGGCAAAACTTTTATCCACATAAGGGTTACCCGGAGTAACCAGATCCGGTCTGGCAAGGATCACGACCACATGGCTGCTGTCGGTCACCTGGGCCTGATCCCAGCAGGCCGGCCGCAGTTTTTTCCGGATATCCACAGACTGGAGCACTAAAAATTTCCAGGCTTCCATACCGAATGAAAAGGGTGACAGCCTTGCTGCCTCAAGCATGGTATCCAAGTCGTTCGGGGCAATTTTTTTGTCCGGATCAAATTTTTTACAGGCATGCCGGAAATGCAGGGCATCGATAATGGCATTCATGACAGGATTTCCTTTTGGATCAGATTAATATGCACGATTCCCCGGGCACATATAATGCCCAGTATAAAAAATTTGCCGCCTGAATAAAAGCATTTATTTGATCCTTTGCTCTTGTGATGTCTCGGGTAATAAACCGACAGCTGTGGATTTTGTTCTTCTATACAGATATGTCAGCGGTAATACGGATAATTTCTCCCGGCCGGTCAGGGCCGGCCACGGACAATACAGCCGAAGAACCGTTCAGGCATCTGCCCGCTTCAGCCAGGGCATGTTCAGGACGATTGTTCTCTTCACTCAAATGGCCCAGAATCACATGTTTCAGATCCTTGTGGGCCAGCTGGGACAAAAGCATTCCTGCATCTGCATTGGACAGGTGTCCGGTACGGGATTTGATACGCTGTTTCAGATGCCAGGGATAGGACCCGTTGATGAGCATATCCGGGTCATGGTTGGATTCAAGGTATAACACACTGCAGTTGCGCAGATGGTCTTTCACAAGGTTGGTGGCAATGCCCAGATCCGTGGTAATGCCGATCTTGCAGCCCTGCCAGGTCAGGGTAAGACCGACCGGGTCTGAGGCATCATGGGAGGTTGAAAAAGGATGCACCATCAATGCTGATTCATCAGGAACCTTATCATATATGGCACGGTTATTATTTTTGACCGCAAAACTTTCCCCACAAGCAAAACACTGTACATCGGGAATTTTGCCGACAACTCCTGCACAGGCCTGGTGAGTCGCCTTTGTCATGTAAACCGGGATATTGAACCGACGGCCCAATACCCCGGCTCCCTGAATATGGTCCCTGTGTTCATGGGTGATGATGATGGCGGACAGGCGCTCCGGGGTTTCCCCCACAGCAGCCATCCGCCGCTGAATTTCCTTTCCGGACAATCCCGCATCCACAAGAATGGCGGTTTTTGGAGTGGAAACCAGCACTGCATTCCCCCTGCTGCCGGAAGCAAGAGGACAGATACAAAAAGAATTATTCTTTTTCATCCGCTTTTGCTGCTTTGTAGCTCAGCTTGATTTTTCCGTCCCGGGTAATATCCAGCACTTTTACGGAAATAACATCACCTTCTTTGACCACATCGGTCACTTTTTTCACCCGGTAGTCAGCCAGTTCGGAAATATGCACCAGGCCGTCGGTGCCGGACTTG
The DNA here is from genome assembly GCA_011390235.1 of Desulfotignum sp. Next base: position 445 of record JAABSS010000488.1, on the reverse strand, counting down.
ATGTTCACAAATGCGCCAAAATCGGTTATTTTCACCACCTTGCCTTCGTAGATGGTACCAATTTCGGGATCCAGGGCAATATCAGAGACCATGTCCATTGCCCGTTGTGCATCTTCCTGGTTTTCTCCTGCAATTTTCACAAGGCCGGAGTCATCCACTTGAATGACCGTGTTGGTGTCCGCCTGGAGTGCCCGGATGATTTTACCGCCAGGACCGATGATATCCCTGATTTTGTCCGGATTGATCATGATACTCAAAATTTTGGGGGCATGGGGGGATATGTCATCCCGGGATTTGCCGATGGTTTCCAGCATTTTTTCCAGGATATGCAGCCGTCCGGCCCTGGCCTGGATCAAGGCTTTTTCCATGATATCTTTGGATAATTCCTTGATTTTTATATCCATCTGCAGGGCGGTGATGCCCTCTTTGGGCCCGGCCACCTTGA
>JAABSS010000487.1:249-8506 GCA_011390235.1 Desulfotignum sp. | reverse complement strand
CAGGACCGGGCTTGATAAAGATACCATAAAAACGCGCATATCCCGGGAATTCGGGTACGACTTGAACCGGACACTGGATGAGATCCGCCCATCCTACACCTTTGATATCTCCTGCCAGGGCACTGTACCCGAAGCCATCATCTGCTTTCTGGAAGCTACCTCTTATGAAGATGCGGTGCGCAATGCCGTGTCACTGGGCGGGGACAGCGATACCCTGGCCTGCATTGCCGGCGGTATGGCAGACGCATTTTTCAACGGGGTCCCGCCTGAGATTCAAATCCGTGTGGAAAACCTGTTGTCTCCTGATCTGTGGGCAATCACACAGGCGTTCTGTGAGAAATACCGCTGACACAGGCACAAATAATTACCAGACAAGCGGTAAAACTATCTATCAAATGCTTGTCAAATATTTTTTTTTGTGCTTTATATACATTTCATGAAAAAATACAAGCGCAGAGAACAGGAAAGAAGAAAAAAAGAGATCTACCGGATCGCCACCAAGACCCTGTGGCAGAAAGGGTATGACAAAACCACCATCCGGGACATTGCCAGGGCAACGGAGATGACCACGGCCGGGCTGTATTATTATTTTAAAAGCAAGGAAGAACTGCTGTTCCAGATTTTAGACAGCCATATGGATGACATGCTGTCCGGCATTGAAAAAATCACCGGCACCCAGACCGATCCCCTGGATCTGATAAAAAAATATATCCGGTACCAGGTGGACACCTTCTGCAAAGACAAGTTCCGCAGCAAACTGATTCTCAATGATGATGACTGCCTCACCGGAGAGTGGTACCACCAGGTCAAGGAAAAACAGAGAAAATATCTGGTGTTCTGGCGCAACGCCCTGGAGGTCTTTTGCCGGGACCAGGCCCTTCCCGCAGACCATATCGCCGTGGATGCCCACTGTCTGGTGGGCATGTGTAACTGGATCTACCGGTGGTATGATCCCAAGGGCGAAATCGGGCCCGAAGCCCTGGCTGAAAAAATTTTTCACACCTTTATTTTCGGCCTTTCCTCCAAGGGAGCCCCTTTTTCTTCACAAAAACCTGTTGCCGACCGAATGCATTCGCCTGATCCATCCAATGCCCCCCTTTTATAATCTGAAGTCTGCTGACCACCGGCCTGATCCATCCGTGAGCATTTCCCGTGCCGACAGGCCTGTCCGGCAGACCACCTTCCCTGTTTTTTTCCGGACGGACAAACCCCTTGAAAACATGAGAGATACGGCTGAACCAATAAAAGGAGCGTCTGTTTGTGAATTTGAAATAATTGTGTTGACAGATGAAAACCACCCATGGTATGCCACAATAAACATACGTTAAAATAATCTAACGTTTGATTAGTAAAAAGGGTTTCATTCAACACTTTTTAAGGAGGGTATCACCATGAAGTTAAAAACCGGATTTGTTGCATGTGTTTTTTCCATAACCCTGATCCTGTCTTTGGCAGCCACTGTTGCGGCAAAGCCCATTGAGATCAGTTTCAGCAACATGTTTCCCCCATCCCACATCCATGGACAGCTGGGCCAGGAATATTGTGACGAGATTGAAAAACGCACCGATGGCAGAGTCAAAATGACCTACTATCCGGGTGGCTCCCTGGTGACCCCGCCCCAGACCTACAGCGCCATTGTGGACGGCATCACAGACATGGGATTTTCCGTGCTGGGTTACAGCCGGGGCGTATTTCCGGCCCTGGAAGCCATTGACCTGCCCATGGGATACAAAAGCGGAATCCAGGCCACCAAAATCATCAATGCATTTTACGAAAAATTTCAGCCCAAGGAACTGAACAAAATCAAGGTGATGTTTTTTACGGCCCACGGCCCGGGATTCATCCACAGCAAAGACCCCATCCGGACCTTAGAGGATATACAGGGCATGAAGGTCCGGTGCTACGGGTTCAGTGTCAAGGTGGTGGAAGCGTTGGGTGCCGTACCTGTGGCCATGGCCCAGAACCAGGCCTATGAGGCGCTGCAAAAAGGGGTGTGCGACGCCACCCTGGTTCCCACAGAAGCACTCAAAGGCTGGAAACAGGCGGAGGTGATCAACTACACCACGGAAACCGACAGCATCGGCTATACTTCTGGCCTGTATCTTTTCATGAACAAGGACAAATGGGCGGATTTGCCCAAAGATATCCAGGCAATTTTTGAGCAGGTGAACAAAGAATGGATGGTGAAATATGGCGAAGCCTGGGTGTCCAGTGACGAGGAAGGCCGAAAATTCACCCTGGAGCTGGGCAATGAGATCATCTCTTTGTCCCCGGAAGAAAACAAACGCTGGGCTGAAGCCGTTGCCCCGGTGATCGATACCTGGGTAAAAGAAGCCGCGAAAAAAGGGCTGCCGGCCCAGGATTATGTGGACTTTCTCAGAGAGGCTGTGGACACTTATTGATGGGCATACCCGGATGGGCTTAACCACCTGTCATCTTAAATTCAGGGTGTGACAAAAAACATCTGACGGCCGGGCCGGCCGGTGTGCCGGCCCGGCCGTCAAGATAAAAGGAGCCGCGACATGTATTACGAACCCGGCAGAACCAGCCACGGCCTGGCCCATGATCCCTTTAAATCCTGTGTGGTGCCCCGGCCCATCGGGTGGATCTCCACCATCTCTCCGGAAGGGGTTTCCAACCTGGCCCCATACAGCCAGTTCCAGAACCTGACCTTTGACCCGCCCTATGTGATGTTCGCCGCCAACCAGAACACCCTTGGCAAGAGAAAAGACACCACAATGAACGCGGAACAGACCGGGGAATTTGTGTACAACATGGCCACCTGGGATTTGAGGGATGCCATGAACCGGTCTGCCAGGGAAACCGCTTTCAGCGAAGATGAGTTTGACCTGGCCGGGGTCACCAAAGCCCCGTCAAAGCGGGTCAAACCCTTCCGGGTGGCAGAGTCCCCCATCCACATGGAATGCCGGTACCACCAGACACTGCGGCTTCCGGGCTCCGGCACCATGGGCACCGTGGACATCATCATCGGACAGGTGGTGGCGGTCCACATCAAGGACGAATTTATTGCCGAAGACGGCAAAATAGATATCCCCAAAATCAAACCCATCGGACGGCTGGGATATTATGATTACACCGTGGTCGACAACCGGTTTGAAATGATCATTCCCGGAGACAACAAAGACTTAAGTTCCGGATTGGAAGGAGCGGCTGCCAGATGCAGATGACAACCATTGAGAACAGCATCTACCGGGTGGCACGGTTGATGTATTTTCTTGCCGGCATGGCCATTGTGGCCATGATGATGATCACCACGCTGGACGTATTCATGCGGTTCTGCGTCACCATGTACAGCAAATTCGGGTGGGAATTTCTGGCATCCTGGCGCCCTGTGCCCGGCACCTATGACCTTGTGGCCATGTGCGGTGCCATTGCCGCTGCATTTGCCATGGCCCACACCACCCTTGAATCGGGACATGTGGCTGTGAGCCTGGTGGTGCGGCTGCTGGCAGAAAAAACACAGATTTTCGTCAAACTGTTCACCGACACCGCATCTCTGTGCCTGTTTGCCATCCTGGCCTGGCGCAGCACGGTTTATGCGGTCAAACTCAAGGAAAGCGGAGAAGTATCCATGACCATGCAGCTGCCGTTTCACCCCTTTGTGTACATGCTGGCCTTCTCGAGCCTGATCGTGGCCCTGGTGTATCTTATCGCCATAATTAAAGACCTTCAAAAGGTGGTGTCCAGATGAGTTTGACAGCCATTGGTGTGATTGGCATCATCGTCCTGCTGTTCATGCTGTTTTCCAAAATGCCTGTCGGATTTGTGATGGGCCTGATCGGTTTTCTGGGATTCAGCTATGTCAAGGGATGGGGACCGGGGTTGAACATCCTGGCCAAGGATTTTTTCGAGATGTTTTCCAGCCACAGCCTCTCTGTGATCCCGCTGTTCATGTTCATGGGCCAGATCTCGTTTTATTCCGGCATCAGCCGGCGCCTGTACGATGCCGCCTATGTGCTCATCGGGGCCCGCCCGGGGGGACTTGCCATGGCCAGCGTGGCCGCCTGCGCCGGGTTTGCCGCCATCTCCGGATCCACCAATGCCACTGCCGCCACCATGGCCACCGTGAGCATCCCGGAAATGAAACGGTTCAAGTATGATATGGGCCTGGCTGCCGGCACCGTGGCCGCCGCCGGCAGCCTGGGCATCCTGATCCCGCCCTCCACCATTTTCATTGTGTACGGCATCCTCACCGAGCAGTCCATCGGCAGTCTGTTCATGGCCGGGATCCTGCCGGGCATCCTGCTGGCCCTGCTGTTCATTGCCGCCATTCACCTGCAGGTCCGGCGCAACCCGGCCCTGGCACCGGCCGGCCCCAAAACCACCTGGACCCAAAAAATCAAATCCCTCACCGGTGTACTCGAGGCCCTGATGATTTTCGGATCGGTCATGGGCGGGCTTTTTTCTGGTGTGTTCACCCCCACGGAAGCCGCAGCCGTGGGAGCGTTTTTAACCCTGCTTTTGTCGGTGGTCCGGCGCCAGCTGTCCTGGAAACATTTTCTCAAAGCCATTGCCGACACCACACGGCTGAGCTGCATGGTCATGGTGATCGTGGCAGGGGCCACGGTGTTCGGTCATTTCATGGCCGTGACCCGGATCCCCTTTGACCTGTCCAACTGGGTGGCCGCCCTGCCCCTGCACCCCATGCTGATCATGATGGTGATCATTTTGATCTACCTTTTGGGCGGATGCTTCATGGACGGGTTCGCCCTGATCATGCTCACGGTCCCCATTTTTTTCCCCGTGGCCCAGGCCCTGGGTTTCGATCCCATCTGGTTCGGGGTCATCATCGTGCTGATCGCGGAAATGGGGGTGATCACCCCGCCGGTGGGCATCAATGTTTACGTGGTGTACGGCGTATCAAAAGACATCCCGCTGGAAGCCATCTTCCGGGGTGTGATGCCTTTTTTGCTGGCCCTGATCATATGCAACGCCCTGCTGATGATCTTTCCGCAGATCGCGCTGTTCCTGCCGGGACTGTTATGACAAGCTGAATTCTTCAGATGCGTGATTATCATTCCCGGACATGGCGGAAATTTTTTACCATTGCCGCTTGTTTATCCATTTCAAGATCCCCGTCATAAATGAGCATGCCGGGATGATCTGATCCTGAAATCTTTTGAAAATAGCGGATCCCTTTCAGAAATTCATCCCGGAAGGTGCGGGAAGATTTTATTTCAATGGGAATGAATGATGTCCCGGAAGGATAAAGAAGGTCCACTTCATTCTGGTACCGATCCCGGTAAAAATAGAGACCTGGGTCCCTGCCTTCATTTGCCCTGGCCTTATACGCCTCGGCAACCACCATATTTTCAAACAGGCTGCCGAATGCCGGATCCCGTTCCAGTTGCGCCGGGGTTTCTATCCCCAGAAGATAACAGGCCAGTCCCACCTCGACAAAATATATCTTGGGAGATTTGGTCAGCCGTTTTCCGAAATTTTTAAAAAACGGCGGCAGTTTGAAAATAATGAAAGACGCTTCCAGAAGACTGAGCCATTTTTTGATCTGCGGTGCACTGATACCCACCAATCCTGCCAGGGAACTGTAATTGATCTCATTTCCGATCCTGCCGGCCAGAAGTTTCAGAAACTGTTCAAACGCCTGCTGGTTCTCAATGGCCATGAGTTTTCGGACATCTCTTTCAACATAGGTTTGAAAATAATCCCTGTAGAAACGTTCCGGTCTGATGTTTTTATCGTGAAGTCTGGGCATGAATCCATTGTGGATCAATGTTTCCCGTTCATTTTGAACATAATCTTTCGAAAGTTCATTCAGGGCAAAAGGCAACAGGGTCAGCAGTGCGGTTCTTCCTGCCAGAGACTGTGTAATGGCTTCTCTCAACCGCAGCTGGTGACTGCCGGTCAGAATATAGCCTGCAGTCAGTTCAGGGGCTTCATCCACAGAAACCTGAATCCAGGAAAGCAGCTCCGGTGCGTTCTGTATTTCATCAAAGATGACCGGCGGCTGATATCTGAGCATAAACGTTTTTGGATCCTCCATGGCAAGCGTGCGCAGCTCAGGATTTTCGAGATTGACATAGGCGTGATGTGGAAAAACCTTTTTGGCCAGGGTGGTTTTCCCTGACTGGCGGGGACCAATGATGGTAATTACAGGGTATTCTCCGGCAGTTACGTGTAACTCGTTTTCAATTTTTCGATCCAGCATAATATAGACAAATCTAAACTTGGAGTTTCATTTTGTCCATATTACCATGAATTGTACCGGAGTCAACAAAAAAACAGACGCTATAAAACGTCCGACCTGTCCTCCGGTGATAATTGCAGCGGAGTGACATCTGTATAGACTTTCCGGAAATCCGACTTATTTTCTCAACATAAACAAACCTTTTCCTGCTGTTGCATCCGGCAATCCGGATATACTGAAAAGGACAGGCATTATGAAAGGCCCTCACACACAACCGGCCCACAACAAAACCAGCATGCTTGTGAAAAGCGCGGCTGTTGTCCTGGCCCTGGCAGGGCTGGGAGCCGGGATCTGTGTGCCGTTTTTCTTTGAATCCCAGTCCCTGTACTATAAATTCGGTCTGGACAAAGCCCTGCTCCAATGGGGAAAGGCGGCCGGACTGGCAGCCGCAGTGCTCATGGTGTACCAGGTTGTTTTTATCTCCCGGTTCCGTGTCCTGGAAACCCACTTTACCCGGAAACGGCTGTGGGCCGCCCACAAAACCTGCGGCAAACTCATTGCCCTGCTGGTGACCCTGCATCCTCTATTGATCCTGGGATCGGACGGGTTTGCTTTTTTCCCCCTGGAAAAGCGGTACTGGCCCGAATTTACCGGTATTTTCCTGTGGGTGCTGATTTTAGGCATTGTGGTGGTGTCTGTGTTTCAGAACAAGCTGCCGCTTTCCTACAAAACATGGCAAACACTTCACCGGGCCGGCGTGCTGGTGGCAGTATGTATGGTCTTTATCCACGCCGGATTTGTCAGTGAATCCTTTGTTTCCGGATTTCCCAGGGCAGGATTGTTTCTGGCGGCCGGCATTGCAGGGGTGCTTTTTATCAGGATATATGTCAAACGGCTGTTGAACAAATGATATTCAATCAAGGAGGTCATCATGAAACGCCTTACCATCACAGGTTTTCTGGTACTCATTCTTTCCATAACCGCCTGGGCCCCGGCCCGGGGAAATGACTGGACCATTGATGCCAACCATTCCGCTATTCAGTTCAGGATCAAGCATATTTTCTCCACGGTGTTCGGATATTTTCCCGACTTTGACGGCACCATCCGTTTTGACCCGGAACACCTGGACCAAAGCAAATTTGATTTCACCGTCCAGGTCAAAACCATCAACACCGCCAATGCCAAAAGAGACACCCATCTGCGCTCCAATGACTTTTTTGCCGCAGACAGATACCCGGTCATGACCTTTACCTCTTCAAAAATCACCCACAAGCAGGGCAATGCCTATGAGGTCTCCGGCACCATGACGATCAAGGACACAGCCAAAGACATGAATATTCCGTTTGTTTTTCACGGCACGGCCCCGTCACCCTTTGACAAAAAACAGATTGTGGCGGGATTTGACACGGCATTTTCCCTTGACCGACTGGCCTTTGGCGTAGGAGACGGCAAATTTTTCAAAATGGGGGTGGTGGGTGATGTGGTCGATGTCACCATTTCCGTGGAGGCACTGCGCACCCCGTAATGACCTGCCCCGGTGATACGTGATTGTTATTCCCGGACATTGCGGAAATTTTTATCGCTGCCGCTTGTTTATCCATTCCAAGCTGCTCAGGCTGCACCCTTGATTTACAGAATTTCATCTGATTTTCTACCAACCATCTACCAAGCATCTACCAACCCATACAGGCGCATCCGGCCTTTAGCTTCACTGTTCCTGGGTAGTTTTCTGGTACTGGTCCCGCCAGAATCCTTCCGCTTGACAATAGCCTGGTTACTCCGAACTTTTTCACCGAACCCTTTCACCGAACCTTTTCCTTATTGTCCGAGACATCTTCCCATTGGACTAAACCCAAAACAAGCGTGTTTTGAAAAATTCACATATTAGGCTTGCCAAACATTTTTAGTTATAATTTCCACCTGGCACCTGTTGTCAAAAGTGCATACCTCTCCCCCGGATCCATAAAATTTCAAATTGTGGTGTGTTTTCATTTCCAGTCTCCTTGATCTTGTCTTCCGGGGTTTGGACTCACCCATCACAACCTATTTGTGACGCGGCTGTCCGATCATGCTCTTTGTATCAGGGAAATG
>JAABSS010000487.1:0-240 GCA_011390235.1 Desulfotignum sp. | reverse complement strand
ACCTTTTCCTTATTGTCCGAGACATCTTCCCATTGGACTAAAGCCAAATGTTTTCGAAAAATTAAAAAACGGCACCCAGTGAGATCGGCTCAATTTGCCACACAGTGTGTATCATTTTCAAAAACGAAAATACTTCCCATTAATGCCGACTTAATTCTCTACCCAGTGTATTGAGTTTGACCAATAACCACCCGCTGTTTTCAAGTTCATAGAGTCGACGTTCATCCACCTTGAGAATTC
>JAABSS010000486.1 GCA_011390235.1 Desulfotignum sp. | reverse complement strand
AATTGACTGCCACAATCAATCCGCCGGCCATCACGCCCAGGTAAACCGGCACAGGCGTGGTCATAAGCGCCACCAGCCCGGCAATTACCAGCAGCAGCCAGTTGGATTTTGTGACAAGATCAACCACTTTTGTCAGATCCTGCATTAATAATTCTTCCCTTTTTTGCCGGCCCTGATGATATTGCTGAACCCGGCTACAATGCCGAGGGCCAGCCCGATAAACATCAGGACAGGGTCTGTGTCAAACTTCTTATCCAGCCAGAGCCCCAGTCCGAGGCCGATAAAAATCGAAAGCGCCACTGAGATGCCGAGGCTGGCAAAATAACCCATTTCTCTGAGGTTATTGCCGGTTTCCTTTTTCATCTGCCGCCTTTCTTATATTTTATATCTGGCAGTTCAAAGATCAATTTATCTCTGAGCAAATACCATATGCTTTCTGTGAAGTCAACGTGAAAAAAACCTGATTCTGCATTCTTTTGCAGCATCACGAAAGACCAATTGCACAGGCAAGTCTGCCGGTTTTTTTGGCTTTTCGATATGAAAAAAAACGGTCCGGACGGCATCGGGTGCACAGACACATATTTTTTACATGATCAGGGTGCAGGCCTTTTTCCAGGAGCTGGTCACAGGAAAGGGCCCAAAAATCAAAATAATCTTTGTCCGGATGTTTGTACTGCCACAGATGCTGCGGGATTTCTTTGCGATAGTGTTTAAATTCAGCGCAGCAGGGACCCAGGGACGGAGATATGCCTGCCAGAATATCTTCAGGGCGGCATCCGAATCTGCCGGTCATCACATCCACGCATTTTCCAATGATATTTTCCAGGCTGCCCCGCCACCCGGAATGCACATTGGCAATGACCTTTTTACGGGGATCGGCCAAGAGCAATGCCTGGCAGTCCGCCACCTGGATGACCAGGGCAAGGCCAGGCAGATCTGTGACCACGCCGTCGGCTGTTATACAGGTTTTGGGCGCCGGCATGTCCGGTTTCCAGAACAATTGGGGATCTGCTTTTGCTGCGGGCAGCACCAGAATATCACTGCCGTGCACCTGATTTAAAAACAACGCCCGGGACAGGCCAAGGGAAGACATGATCCGGTTGCGGTTTTCAGTGACAGCATCCGGGTCATCACCCGTACGGAACCCCACATTCAAAGAGTCAAAAGGGGGGGAGCTCACCCCGCCTGTGCGGTCAAACACGGCATGGGCCAGGTCCGGGAACCCGGCTAAATGGGAGAACCCGCGGGAAACCATGCCTGTTTTACCGGGTGCGGTTTGGGAAGAAACTGCTGCCGTTTCAATGAAAGCTTTCATTAGTTATACCTGTTAGCTGTTAGCTTTTAGCCTTTAGTTTTAGGGGAAAGGGTACAGGGTGTCCACAGTTTCGGTGATGAGTTCAGCGCTAATCATTTCATCCCGGGCAGTATCGTGTATGTCGGCATGTGCCGGGTCGTTTTTCCGGGTTCATGAAGGACACGTATGGTTAATGCCGTTTGTGTCTTTTTTGAATGATTTTAAGGGTAAATACAGTCTGTTGCTGCTATCTTTTAAGCACGCAAACCCGTATTGTTCATAAAAGCCTCTGGCACTGTCGTTAACTGCATCAACAATCATGGCATAGATTGCTATTTGGTCGCTTACTGACAGCGTTCGCTTAATGGCATCTATCAACAGCATTCTGCCGATACCGTATCCCTGCGCATTTTTGCTGACTGCAAGCCTGCCAATCAGGGCAGCAGGTATTGGATATCTGGGCAGCTTCCGGGCAAGATTTTCAGGTAATTGGCTCAGTTCAATAGATAATGTACTCAAGCTGTAATAGCCCAGCATCTCTTTAGAATTGCCAGACTGCTCTGCAACAAAAATACGACTGATGCTGCGTTTGATATCCTGCCCGGCCTGCTTATGAATATAATGATCCAATGTGTCCACATTACAATAAAAGCCGGCCCTGTCGTGATCAGAGTTCAGCGGCGCAATAACCAGATCCCGGAAACGTGTCATTTGGTGATAACACGTGTATCATATTCTTCAAAAGCGGCGGTCAATTTGGGATTAAATCGCACAGGGGCGGAAAGTGCTTCAAAAAAAGACTTTGAATCTTTTGCATTCAAGGTCATCATCTGATGCTCCTGGACTGTTTTTTCCGCACACTTCAAAGCACTGGTCAATATAAAATGACTGACTGTCTTGCCCTCAAAACCGGCAGCAAGCATTATGAGGTCTTTTGCGCTGCTTTTTACACGAAGATTGATTCTCTCGGTTTTGCTTTGTGATGCTGCATCCATGATTATGCCTTTTTTGTGTTTTTGTTGACACCTCCCGGAAATGTACGCCATATCGGTGCCTTTGTCAACACTCAAAGGAAGGGTCGATATTTATGCCAAGACTTGTTTCGATACGTTCAAGAATAACACGATTAACACTCTTGCCTTGTTTTCTTGCAACCATTTTTAATTTTTCAGCGACCTCAGGCTCAACGCCTCTAACAGAGTTCTTTCTTGACATTTTCACCAGGTTCCGGTAACTAATTAAAATTAGGAAACAAAACCATGCTTATTAATATTTTTCTGGAAAATTCGGGTTTTCACAAAACAATAACAAGTTAACACCAGACAAAACCTTTTAATATACATACAGGACAAGGAGAAATCACCATGACCAAATCCTTTCTTAAAGACAAGCACATACTGGCAGTGGATGATGAACAGGATATCATTGAAACCATCCAGGAAATCCTTGATACGGCAACAGTGGATGTGGCAAAGGACTATGAGACTGCCTCGGAAAAAATATTCAACACCCGCTATGATCTGGCCATCCTGGACATCATGGGGGTCAACGGAATCAAACTTTTAGAGGAATGCGTCCAGCGGGACATTCCGGCTATCATGCTCACCGCCAATGCCATGAACCCCGAATCATTGATAGAATCCATTAAAAAAGGGGCTGTTTCCTATCTGTCCAAGGAACATTTAAGTGAGCTGGACACCCTGATCGATGAATTCATGGGGGCAAAAAGCCAGGGAAAACCCACCTGGAAGCTTTTGTTCGACAGGCTCGGGGACCATTTCGACCTGCGGTTCGGTGACAACTGGAAGGACGAAAACCGGGACTTCTGGGATGATTTCGAAAAGCACTGGACGGTGTCCCGGGGTATCCAGGAGCGGCTGCGTCACAGTGCCAATATCATTGATAAAGGGATTTAAACACAATACCACGGAGCCTGCCATGCCGGGTTAGCATGCCAGGCTCTTTTTTCCATTACCATCGGGCATCAATTATAACCGAACAGTCCGGGAAGCCACAATACCACCCGGGGGGAATAGGTCAGAAAAAACAGCACACCGATCTGGATCGCCAGAAACGGCCATATGGCCCGGGACACATAGATAATATCCCGCTTGGCCAGGGCCCCGGTGATAAACAGGCTCACCCCCATGGGCGGGGTACAGTACCCGATGGCCAGGTTCACGGTCATGATCAGGCCAAAATGCATGGGATCCACCCCAAACGGTCCCAACAGCGGCAGAAATACCGGCCCCAGGATCAGGGTGGCGGAAATAATATCCATGAACATGCCGATGATGAGCAGCAGAACGTTCATGGCCAGTAAAAACATGATCGGAGACTGGATGGTGGCCACCACCACCTCCGCCACCCGATTGGGGATATTTTCAAAAGTAAGATACCTGCCGAAACAGGTGGCTGCTGCCACGATAAGCAGCAAAGTGGCCGATGTGACCGCAGAACTCACGGTCACATCCTTGATATCGTTAAAACCCATGGACCGGTAGATAAAATATTCCACAAAAAGCGCATATACCGATGCCACCACCGCGGCCTCATTGGCGGTGAACATGCCGGAGAATATCCCGCCGAAGATGATGACAATGAGCATCAATGCCCAGAAGCCTTCCTTGAAAATCGCCAGCAGCTCATTGATCTTTGGGACGGGCAGCCGCTTGATATCGGTTCTGTTCCGATATTTGAGCCAGGAGTAGAGACAGACACAAAAAATAATCAACAACCCGGGGATGAACCCGGTGATGAACAACCCTTCCAGCGACACATTGCTGATCATGGAATAAAAGATCATGCTGATGCTGGGGGGGATGATGACGCCTAAGTTCGGGGAGGTGGTCATGAGTCCCAGGGTATATTTTTCATCATATCCGTTTTTCATCAGGGCCGGGATCATGAATCCGCCCAGGGCCACCACCGTGGCCACAGTGGAACCGGAGATGGCGCCGAACAGTCCGCACCCGATGACCCCGGCCATGCCTAAGCCCCCGGGCAGCCAGCTCACCAGAGCATTGGCCAGGTTGATCAATTTTTCCACGGTTTTTCCCTTGCTCATTATATTGCCGCAAAGGATAAAAAACAGCACCACCACCAGAGAAAAATTATCCAGGCTCCTGAAAAGGGTCTGGATCAAAAGGGCCAGGGGCATGTCCAGAAAAAAAATCAGCCCGATGGCAGCGGTGAAAAACAGACACAAAAAAACAGGTACATAGGTAAACATGCACCCCAATAGAACACAGAGAATAATCAGATCACTTGTCTGCATGGAAAAAAGGCCCTCTTTATTTTGATGTAAAATCCTGAACCATGACCTGAATCGTTCTGAGAAACACCATCAGGCCTGTAACAGGCATGACGGCGTATACAACAACCAGGGGAATCTGCATGATGATGGTTTTCTGGTGCGTCAAAAGCTGGAGATGGGTCATTTCATATCCATAATAGATCATCATCCCGGCAAACACCAGCATCAGGATATTGGTATAAAAGGTCAGGCCTTTTTTCAATTTGGGAAAAATCTGGACTACGGCGTCGATCCGGATCATGGCCCGCTGCTTGACCGCCACGCTGGCCCCCACAAATGTGGAGTAAATGATCACAATCCGGACCAGCTCTTCACTCCAGGCAAGGGTGTAATTGAATCCATACCGCAGTACAACATTGAAAAACAAAGCGATCAACGCTGCGATAACAATAATGAAAAGGGTCCATTCTTCAAAATGGCTGGCAGCCTTATCAAGTTTCCTAAGTAATTTTCCAGACATAAACACAATCCCAGGCTAATGATTAACGCAACTTTGAGAGTTGATCTTTCAAGTTGTGGTCAGGCTTGCATGATAAAACAGGCCTGACTCAAGTCTCTGATTCTATTCGCTTAAAAAATCCTGCACTTCCTTGAGAAAATTATCCGGTTTATAGGTATCTCCGGGATACAGTTTGTTGATTTCTTCGGCATATTTTTCATATGTGGCCTGGCTCTGGTCTTTGAGAATTTCTATATCCGCATCAGGCAGCTGGATGAATTCCACCCCTTCCGCCTGGGCAGCCACTTTGTTCTC
>JAABSS010000485.1 GCA_011390235.1 Desulfotignum sp. | reverse complement strand
CAGTTGGTTCACAGCAGCTTCGGCAGTCCGGAATTTTATTTTTTTGGCATCTTCAATGGTTCTCACCGGTTCTGTGGTAGCCCAGCCATAGTGGCCGTATCCGGTTATATCCAGACCCGTGATACCCTGGTGGTCCATGGCATTCATAAAATGGTTGAACAATTTTTCATTGGCAATGAACTTGTCCAGTTTTTCATAGGAATCCACCAGAAACGGCAGATTGACCAGCCCGAATCTGGGTCCCAGGTTGGTGGATGCCACCGAAGATACGCCCATGCCCTGGATGGCGCCCATCTGGAGCATGTTGAGCACTTCCACTTCACCGCCAAGGATGGAAAGGGGTTTAAAATCGATGTAAATCTGGCCGTTGGTACGTTCCCACAACGCATCCCGCATTTCAAACCCGGCATGGGTGCCCACCAGGGCGGGTGTGGAAACATTGGAAACAATGCACTTGTACTTGGCGCCTTTGGGATCAAAATCAGGCTTCCATTTGTCAAGTGAGGGGGCAGCAGCCAGACCGGAACCTGTGAACGTGAAGATAGCCACAGTTAATACCAGCAAAAAACCAAAAATTGTTGGAAATCTCATAATGTCTGTTCCTTTCCTTAGGGTTAAAGTTATACTGTTGTCAGTGCGGCAGGCTCTTTGCATCCGCACTGGTTGTAACTTTATTCTGGAACCTATGCCAGTTGCTTGAACGCCTCTTTGCGACCGGTATATTTTTGTCTGAGCTGGGGTTTCATCAATTTGCCTGTGGGATTTCTGGGCACTTCATCAAAAATCACCTTCCTGGGAACCTTGTACAACGACAGTTTGGATTTGGCAAATGCAATCACATCTTCTTCGGTCATCTGCCGCCCATCCTTGATTTGAACCACGGCCATGACAATTTCCACCAGCCGGTCATCCGGATATCCTATACAGGCGACATCATCGATATCCGGGTGGTCCATAAGCGCATCCTCTATCTCCACCGGATAGATGTTTTCTCCGCCGCTGGTAATCATGTCCTTCATACGATCCACAATATAAAAATATCCATCCTTGTCCTTTTTTAGTAGATCTCCGGTATAAAGCCAACCATTTTTTATGGTTTCTGCCGTTTTTTCAGGATTGGAGTAGTATTCATACATCATGCGCGGTGTTCTGAATACCAGTTCTCCCACCTCGTCGGCAGGCAGTTCATCCCCCAGGGGATCTACGATTTTTGCCTCTACGCCGAATGTGGGTTTGCCGATGGAACCGGGCTTGGTGAGCACATCTTCCGGATACAGGTTGAAGGTACCGCCCCCGCCGCCTTCGGTAATGCCGTAAATATTGGAAACCTTGCAGGGCAGTTTTTCCACCAGTTCCTTCATGATGTCAAAAGGCACAGGCTGGGCACCCACCTCCATATATTTCCAGGCAGACAGATCATACTCTTCGAGCTTAATGGTCTTGCTGCTCATGCCGTTGAGAATGGCTATGGCAATGGGAACCACAAAAAGTGTATCTGTACACCCTTCAGCTGCCATGGCTTCTATGATCCATTTGGGATCTTTAAAATCCTTTATAATTGTGCCGGCAGCGCCGGTGGCATAAAACGGGGCCCATAAAAACAAGGTGCCTGAATGATACAGGGGCAGAAATATCAGGTAGTTGTCATCTTTCTGCACAAAATAGGTCATGCCGTTGCCAACGGCGGTGCTGTTAAGAGAATAGTGGGTATGCAGCACAGGCTTGGGTTTTCCTGTGGTACCGGAGGTGAACATCATGGCCAGTCCATGGTCCCTTTCCACCCGGACCATGGCATCATCGATGTCCTTGTATTGCTGGATGGCGGCAAAATCGATCATGTCTTCAGGCACGGTTTCGCCCACACAGATAAAGTGCTTGATGGAGGCAAGGGTTTTCTGGATCGGCTGAACCACGCCCAGAAATTCCGATCCCAGTATGAATACATCCGGGTTGCAGACCCCGGCGGCATACTGGATATCCGGACTCTCAAACCGGAAGTTCAAAGGCACCACCAAAGCACCCAGGCGGATGATGGCATAATAGGTGACCAGCCATTCCAAAGAATTGTTCTGGAGGTGCATGACAAAATCACCTTTTTTCACCCCCAGCTCTTTTGCCAGGTAATTGGCGGTGCGGTTGATTTCATCATTGAATTCCTGCCAGGTAAAGGTGCGCCTTGTGCCTGATGCAGGGGTTCTTTCAATCAGACAAACCTTTTCAGGGATGTGTCGCGCATGAATTGAAGCATAACCTGAGTAGTTCAACGATCTCCTCCTTATATATCATGTTAATATTACATACTCATCTTTCGCAGTTCAAGTGTTATCCAGGGGTCATGCCCCTTTCCCGGTGTCGGATCCCGGTATCAGAAATTTACCTTGTCAAGTCCTTTGAGCCCCAGAATTTCCCTGGTTTCATCCGAGGTGGCAGGGGTAAGGCTCATCTCTTTGGCCACGTTCTTGATCATGTTCACCTGGTCGGCGGATGCCTTGGCCATGACCCCTTTTCCCGCATATATCGAATCTTCCAGCCCTACCCGCACATTCTGGGCACCCATGGCCATGGCAGTGGTGGTGATGGGGATCTGGAACCTGCCGCCCGCAGCCACGGACCAGGTAAAGTTTTCCTGCCCCAGCACCTCTTTGGCTTCATCATGAATCAGCACCAGGTGTTTGACAGAGGGTGTCATCCAGCCCACCATGGGACCGAACACAAACTGCAGGTGCACCGGCAGTTTCACCAGATTTTCCTCCATGAGCCATTTCACATAGGAGACATGGCCCAGTTCATAGATTTCAAATTCGGGTTTGGTATCAATTTCCAGGAAGGTTTTGGCATAGATCAGGTCATCGTTGAAAGTGGGCCGGAAGGTGACGTT
>JAABSS010000484.1 GCA_011390235.1 Desulfotignum sp. | reverse complement strand
CCGCACACAGGACATGACATGCCCAGATCATTTTCAAACGCGGCGATCTTTGCTGCAATATCATCTTCCCCGGAATCTTCAGAAACCTTTTGTGCAGACACCGGGTTTTGTGTTTCAGAATTTGCTGCATCTGATTCTTTTTGTTTTCGGATCAATTCTTCTTCCAGACGGATACGTTCTTCCATGGCCCTGAGACTGGCCTCACGTTCCGCCATGGCAGCTTCTTTGGCTTCCAGTTCTGCTGCCCGTTCTTCTGCTCTGGCAGCCATTTGTCTGGCATCCAGCAGCTGCGCTTCTTTTTCCTCCAGAATTTTGCGCTGTTCCGCCGCTTCCTGTGCCAGCATCTGTGCTTCTTTGATTTTTTCTTCTTTTTCCGCCAGCTGCCGGGCCAGGTCAGCCGCTTTTTTTGCTGCTTCTTCCGTTTTTCGGACGTCTTCTCTACGGGCTTCTATCTCTTCCGGGGTTGGACCCTTGTCAAACACATCCGTGACCTGAATTTTCTGCTGGTATTCGTCTGATTTTTTACGCCGGGTCTTCACCAGTTTGGACAGCCGGCCCAGGTTTTCTTTTTTCAGTTTTCTGGAAACTTCTTTGTTCTCCTGGATGGCTTTTATTTTGCCGGCCTTCATTGCAGAGGCCCGCTTGCTGGCATTATCTCCAGATACTGACACCCCGCTGGATTTCAAAGATGCTGCAAAACTTTTTTTGGCCAGATCCAGGCTTTTGCGGCCGGAATTCACTTCCTCATGCATCTGGAGGACAAAGGCTATCAGGTTCATGCCCTGCATGCCCGGAAACATGGAATCCAGAAGCCCTGCCATCATGAAGGCCGGCATTTCCGCATACAGCTGACTGTTGTCATCCTTACGCATATATCCTTTTTCAAAACATGCGGTTACCGCAGCTTCCAGATAATCATCATGGGCCAGACCGATATCTGTCAATTCAGCGTAAAAGCTTTGCAAAGCATAGCGTTCCGGTGGAAAATCCGCATACTGCTTGATCTCTTTTTCCCGTTCCACAATCAAGGTGATACAGGTTATGGTGGCCAGGTTAAAGGACATCATGGCAGCATCAAAATCAACATCTATGAAAGATATGATTTCCCGGGCCAGGATTTCATCCAGCTGGAATTTTACAAGTTCCGGGGTAATGGGGGTCTGCTGTGTCATGGGGTGTCATCTCCCTGGTTGATTTCAGAAATCATATCTGCAATGCTGGAAGCCAGCTGTTCCACTTTTTCACTGCTGCGGTCCTTGATTTCCGCCATTTCCCGGGGTCCGGGTTCCTGGCCGGCTTCATCATCACGGGCGGAGGACATATCCAGGCATTCTCCCTGGCGGTTGAAAACCACAGACAAGGGGACCTTTATTTCAAAATCAAATTTATAGGCAATCTGGTTGTCAAAAACCACCATATCACCATTTTTATAATCCACTTCATCCTGCAGGGCAAACTTATGTTTCTGCATCAGCAGCTTTTCGATGGCTTCCCAGTCAAGCTCCGCATTGATGGTATCTATAAATTCTTTTTCACTTTCCTGTATCAATTCCGGATTGGTCACTTTCATGGAAGACCCCTTTTATGTAAATTTCAAATCGATTTCTTTTGCAAAATTCAAGAAAGCCGCCCCTGCCGGACTTTTTATATCATACAATACCAGGGGCATCTTTTTTTCAATAGATTTTTGCACTGCAGTATCGTGGGGAATATGGGTATCATATGCCAGATCCGAAATCCGGCAAATATTTTCGGCGGTTAAAACGCTGCGGGTATCATCCCGGGCATGCCGGCGGTTAAACACAAATCCCCCTATTTTCAAAGGAATTTTGTGATTTTTCCGAATATAATGTATCAATTTGAGAAGGCAGTGAAATTCTTGTGTAACGGTATGGCCCGGGCAGACAGGGATGATAAGCCAGTCTGCTGCAGCCAGGGCCATGATACTTAAAAATCCGTAAGAAGACGGTGCATCAATAATGATATAGTCATATCCGGATGGCGCATCCTCCTGGATCAGCAGCCGCAGAATTCTCTGGTTGGACAGACTGTCTGACAGTTTCAGGGCAGTGTCAAACAGGCTGAATCCCGCAGGCAGGATATCCAGACCTTCTGGTTTTGTTTTCATGACAGCATCAGAAAATCGTGTCTTCCCTTTGAAAACAGATGCCAGATCATGGCCCGGGCCGACATCGTCCCTCCCGGCCCATGCAGTGCTGCATCCCTGGGGGTCGCAGTCGATGAGCAGTACTTTTTTTTCATATAATGCCAGACAGGCGGCAAGATTGACTGCTATGACGCTCTTGCCGGTACCGCCTTTCTGCCCTGATATTGTCAACACATTGGCCATAATTCTTCACTTGTAGCACAATCTAAAAAAATATCAATCCCCAGATCAATATTTACACGACATTTACCTGGTTGAAAAAAACAGGTCGATATATAATAATACAGGCTGGTTCAAAATTTTATCACAGGAGGCCCCTTGGCCAATATTTCCATCACCCTGGAAGGCATTCACCAGGCAGCCGCGAATCTTAACTACCGGCCCGGCTCCATCAAGCAGAAAACCCTGGCAGCCATCCTTTCATTTTATACCACTGAAGATGCCCTTGATTCCCTGGATCATATCGATACAGACACCCTGGTCAAAACTGTCTGGGATGTGGGGGCGGGTACAGCAAAAATCATTTCCAAAAGAAGAAATTTTTTCAGTCTCAGATCCGCCATAAATGCTGATCTCAAAAAGTTGTCCGCCAAAGACAAAAATCCGGAAAACATCATTATCACTGATGCCAATATCTTTGACATGACAGAGGATGCCAAAAACAACCTGCTGTCTTCTTTCAGCAATGCCATCAAAACCGGGGATGTGGATCTGCAGCAGGCAACAGACATTCTCAAGGTCCTCAGCGATTTTCTGGATGAATTTGAAACAGATGAAAAAACCGATGCTTCCCTGGATATCATCGAACAAATAAAAAACCTTCTTGCGCGCATTTCCCGGGAAATACCGCCAGATGACACTGACACACCGGACAGTGAAGACGATACCGAAGAAATCGTTTTAGAAGAAGATGAAGAACTTGAAGAGATCCAGGATCTTGATGAAGAAATCATAGATGTGGATGAGACAGAAGATGATGATGACCTGGAGGAGATCGAAGATCTCGACGATGATGAAGAACTGGTGGCGCTGGACCCGGATGAGGAACTG
>JAABSS010000483.1 GCA_011390235.1 Desulfotignum sp. | reverse complement strand
GAAGAAGAGGAACCGGATGAAGACACTGATGAAATCGTGCTGGAAGATGATGAAGAACTTGATGAAGTTGATGAAGTTGATGAACTCACTGATGAAACAATCGCGGATCCTGACCAAACAGAAGATGATGCGCAACCCGCTGAACTGGATGAGAATGAGGAACTGGTCGAAGAAGAGGAACTGGATGAAGATACCGAAGAAATCTTGCTGGAAGATGATGAAGATTTGGAAGAAGTTGATGAACTCACTGATGAAGAAATCCAGGCCCTGGAAGATTTCAGGCAGAAACAGGCCCTGGCTGAAGAATTTGATGACACCCTGGGGGAAAGGGAAAAAAAATTCAATGCCTATGTCAAGGTTCCCGGCGGCATCTATACCGTGGGCACAAAAAAAAGCGAACCCTCCGGTCTGAAACTGCAGCAGTTTGACATGCCTGAGGTCTATATCGGCCGGTATCCGGTCACCAATGCCCTGTTTGAAATTTTCATCGATAAAACCGGGTACCGGACCACTGCGGAAAAAACCGGTTCTGGCACGGTATTTTTTTCCCGGTACAAACGCGATGGCAACCAGGCATCATGGCACAAGAGCGGGGGTTCCAGGCAGGTAAATGGGGCCTGCTGGTACCAGCCCCACGGACCCGGATCTTCTTTGCACAAAAAACGCAACCACCCTGTGGTGCAGGTCAGTGTGGAAGATGCGTTTGCATATGCATCATGGATCGGCCGCAGGCTTCCCACCCAGGCTGAGTGGGAAGCGGCTGCACGGACCGATCTGGGCTGCAGATACCCCTGGGGAAACGACTTTGCCTTACAGGCCGTTAACATTGAAGACAGCGGCCTGGCAGACACCTGCCAGGTGGATGCCTATGAAATGCATGCCAATGCCTTTACCATTGCAGACATGCTGGGAAATGTCATGGAATGGACCTCTGATGAGGAAATGCCGCCGGCTGCAGCCCCGGACACCAGGCCCATGTGTGTTGCAAAGGGCGGGGCCTGGAACAGTGGTCCCGGCATAACCATCAGTTCCAGGGGGTTATACAAGAACGGATTTACCGCCAACACCATTGGATTCCGCTGCATTTCCGAACTGTTTTTATAATACCCCCTCTGCCCTGGCAGGCCCAGCAAAGTGTGGGAGCGGGTAGGTGTTAGGTGTTAGCTTTTAGCGGTTAGCTTTTAGCGGTTAGTGATGAACGGGGTCAGCCAATTTTGAAAGTTGGGTACTAAAAAATAAGGATCTTGCATGGATCAGTTTATTCAGGAATACCTTGATTTTCTCATCGTGGAAAAGGGATTGTCAGCCAACAGCATTACCTCCTATGCTGATGATCTGTCCCAGTTTGCAAATTTTCTGGGAAAAAACAAGATTTCCTGTTTGACCCGGGCAGATACCACCGTCATTCTGGCATGGCTGGTCCATCTGACCCGCAAGGGCCTGGCCCCCAAATCCCGGGCCCGGCATCTGATCACCATCAGGGGGCTGTACAGATTTCTGGTAAGCCAGGGCCATGCCCGGACCAATCCGGTCACGGATGTGGATATCCCCAAAACCGGCCAGTCCCTTCCCCAAATCATGTCCATACCGGAAGTGGAAGCCCTGCTCGGTGTGATCGATACCACCCGTCCTAAAGAACTGCGCAATGCCGCCATGCTGGAGATCATGTACGGGGCCGGCCTGCGGGTGTCTGAACTCATCCATCTCAAACTATCCGACATCAACCTGGATGCAAATCTGGTGCGGGTGATGGGCAAAGGCGCCAGAGAGCGTATGGTGCCCATCGGATCACAGGCCGGAAAGCTTGCAGGGCAGTGGAAGGACCAGGCCCGGCCCCTGGTGCTCAAAAAGCTTACCAGCCAGTATCTTTTTGTTGCCAGGGGAACAAATCCCATGACCAGGCAGGGTTTCTGGAAAATCATCAAAAAATATGCGGCAAACGCCGGCCTTTCCCGGAATATCACCCCCCATACCCTGCGCCACTCTTTTGCCACCCACCTGCTGGAAGGGGGTGCAGACCTGCGCTCGGTCCAGACCATGCTGGGCCATGCAGATATTTCCACCACCCAGATCTATACCCATATCTCCAGGGATTACCTGCTGCGCATGCATGAAAAATACCATCCAAGACGCTAGCTTTTGGAACAGGTCGCCCAAACACCAGGATAATCGCCTGTAGACCCAGAATCACCTATATTGACAGATCCCCCCTGCGGGTGCCGTGTGACAGGACCGTCAGATGCCAATTTCGGGCCGGGCACACGGCACCCGCAGGGGGCGGGGTATCATGCAGCTGAACAGTATGTGGTTGCATGCGATGCCCCGCACAAACACTTGATAGTCACAATCCTTTTGTGGTAATAGATACGCCTGTCAATAACCTTATTACACGGAAAAATAATTCCATGAACACCCTTGAAGCCGCCAGATCCGCCCTTTTTCAGATAACCAAACCCGTGTTTGTCAAAACAGACATAAGCAACCGTCTGTCTTTTACCCACCATTACCCTGAAGGATCTCAAAAAACAGCTGAAGATGTGCCATTTGCCGCATATGCACCGCCAGTTTTGCTGAACGCCCTGGGAGACAAGACCTTTATGCACCGCCACAGACTTGCCTGCCCCTATGTGGCCGGGGCCATGGCCAATGGCATTTCCTCGGTTCAGATGGTGGAAACCATGGCAGACAACGGCATGGTGGGATTTTTCGGGGCCGGCGGACTGTCTCTGGACAAAATCCGGCAGGCAGCAGTGCATCTGACATCTTGTCTCAAAGACAAGCCTTTCGGGTTCAACCTGATTCATTCTCTGACCGATGCAGAGCATGAAATGGCAACCGTGCAGTTATACCTGGACCATGGTATCCGCCTGGTCAGTGCGGCCGCATTCATGCGCATGACCCCTGCGCTGGTTTATTACCGGATCAAGGGCATTCACCAGATTCCTGACGGCAGGATTGTTGCTCCCAACCAGGTCATTGCCAAGGTATCCAGGATCGAGATCGCCCGGCAGTTTTTTTCACCGCCCCCCGCAAAAATTGTGAACCAGCTTTTGGAGAAAAACCTGATCACCCGAAAGGAAGCTGATCTGTCCCGGTATATTCCCATGGCCCAGGACCTGACAGCAGAAGCCGACTCAGGCGGACACACGGACAACCGGCCGGCCCTGGCACTTTTGCCCACCATGATCGCACTGAAAGATCAGTTCATGGCCCAGTTTCAATACCCATTGCCCCTGTGTGTGGGACTGGCCGGCGGCATTGCCACCCCGGAGTCGGCAGCAGCCGCATTCGGCATGGGAGCGGCCTATATTCTGACCGGCTCCATCAACCAGTCCTGTGTGGAAGCAGGCATCAGCCAGGAGGTCAAAGAACTGCTCTGCAAGGCGGAACAGGCTGATGTGGCCATGGCACCGGCTGCAGACATGTTTGAAATAGGCGCCCGGGTACAGGTGTTGAAACGCGGCACCCTGTTTGCCTTGCGGGCGGAAAAACTGTATCAGCTGTACCGGACATATGACAGTTTTGCCGACATCCCTGAACCGGCCAGACAGGAAATAGAAACCAAATTTCTGCAGACAGATTTTGAGACAGCATGGCAGACCACCAGAGATTTTTTTGCTGCCAGGAACATGCACGCCCAGATCGACAAAGCCCGATCCGATCCAAAACACAAGATGGCCCTGGTATTCCGCTCCTATCTGGGGCAAAGCTCCCGGTGGGCCATCCAGGGAAACCCCGGGCGCAAAATGGATTACCAGATCTGGTGCGGTCCGGCCATGGGGGCATTCAACATGTGGGCCCAAAACAGCTTTCTTGCCGGCCCTGAAAACCGCAAAACCGCAGAGCTGGCACTCAATCTTTTGTTCGGGGCCTGTGTCATCACCCGGGCCGGATTTTTGAAGACCCAGGGCATTGCTTTGCCCATGGGCGCGGCATCAGTGGTGCCCATGGAAAAAAAGGAGATCCTGGCCCTGGCAGGCCCCGGCTCCCATGCAAAAGCCCAGGGTCCGGGTATGTAAAAGTTTTGTCAAAAACCCTTGCCAGCAGGTGATTTACAGGATCCAGACCTGTATATTCAGTGGCAAACCCTATTATTATATAAAGATTAATTCATGAGACAGGACACCCCCCAGACCACTGACATCGCTATCATCGGCATGGGATGTATTTTCCCCGGATCCTTTCATCTCAAAGATTTCTGGCACCTGCTGTTCAATGGCACAGATGCCATAAAAGATATCCCGGATGACACCCACTGGCAGATCACAGATTATTTTGATCCAGATCCCTCCCGGCCGGACCACACTTATTGCCGCCGGGGCGGGTTTATTCCGAAAATCAGTTTTGACCCGGCTGCCTTCGGCATCCCCCCCAACAATATCACCGCCACTGACACGGCCCAGCTGCTGGGCCTTGAAGTGGCAAAAATGGCGCTGGAAGATGCCGGGTATGCAAAAGACCATCCTTTTCTTACCCGGGGCAGGGTCAATGTTATTTTAGGGGTGACCGGCACCCAGGAGCTGGTGATTCCTTTGGGGGCGAGGCTTGGCCATCCCATCTGGAAAAACGCCCTGGATGCGGCCGGCATTCCTTCTGAACAAAAAAAACAGGTTCTGGACTTCATCCAGTCATCTTATGCCCAGTGGCAGGAAAACTCTTTTCCCGGCCTGCTGGGCAATGTGGTTGCCGGCAGGATCGCCAACCGGTTCAATCTGTCCGGCACCAACAGTGTCAGCGATGCTGCCTGCGCCAGCTCCCTTGCGGCCCTGCATACAGCGGTAATGGAACTGGCTGCACACAAATGCGACATGTCCATCACAGGCGGGGTGGACTGTCTGAACGATATTTTCATGCACATGTGTTTTGCCAGAACCGGTGTGCTTTCTCATACCAGTGATGCTCGGCCCTTTTCCAAAGATGCGGACGGCACTGTTCTGGGAGAAGGCATCGGCATGCTGGTACTCAAACGGCTTGCAGATGCACAGAAAAACAAAGACCGGATCTATGCCGTCATCAAGGGGGTGGGCACAGCCAGTGATGGAAAAACCTCTGCCATTTATGCCCCGGATGCAAAGGGCCAACGCAGGGCATTGCAGGATGCCTATCACCAGGCCGGTATCGACCCGGCCAGTGTAGGCATGATCGAAGCCCACGGCACCGGCACCCGGGTGGGAGACAAGGTGGAATTTGACGCTTTGACATCCTGTTTTGGTGCACAAAAAACAAAAAATACCATTGCCATCGGGTCGGTAAAATCCATGATCGGCCACACCAAGGCGGCCGCCGGTGCCGCCGGCATCATCAAAGCGGCCCTGGCCCTGCACCACAAGGTGATCCTGCCCACCCTGAAAGCAGATATGCCCGACCCGGATCTGGATATCAACAACTCCGCCTTTTACCTGAACAATCGGTCCAAACCCTGGGTGTT
>JAABSS010000495.1 GCA_011390235.1 Desulfotignum sp. | reverse complement strand
GGGCCTTGATCACTCAACTCAAAGACAGCAGGGTGACGATTTTCAATCCCCTTGCGAAACAGGAAGAAAAAACAGATCATGTTTTTGCCGGTAAAACCCTGGTGCTCACCGGTACCCTGGCCGCCATGACCCGGACCGAAGCCAAAACGCGGCTGCTGGCCCTGGGCGCCAAAGTCACCGCCAGCGTGTCAAAAAACACCGATTATCTGGTGGCGGGAACACAGGCGGGTTCCAAACTGGCCAAGGCAAGGGATCTGGGGGTCCCGGTCCTGGATGAAGACCGGTTTCTGGAGATGCTGAAATCTTGAGGGAAGAGGGCAGCCAAAAGTCAGTTTTGAATGGTATTAAGGCTGTGAACACCAAGTATGGAGAATGACAGACACATGGGCCTGAACAAGATCACCAAACCCGAGTCTTTGGCAAAACAAGTCACAAAAGCGTTGCGGCAGTCCATTCTGAACAATGAACTCACACCCAATGTCGTTTACAATGAAAAAAGCATTGCACAGGATCTGGGGATATCACGGACCCCTGTCAGAGAGGCCCTGCTGGAGTTGTCTGCAAAACGGCTGGTGAAATTTCTTCCCCAGAAAGGGGTGGTCATCAATACCTTCACCCTTAAAGACATTGATGACGCTTTTGAGATACGAACCGCTCTGGAGGTATTTTCCATCCAGAAATTGTGCCTGAATGCCAATGATCTGGATACCACATCCCTGGAACAATGTCTGACCGATCAGAAAAATGCCGTCACCGCAAAAGATGAAATAAAATTCATGGAAGCAGACAGAAATTTTCATATCGGATTCACCCGGTTGACAAAAAACAATTACCTGATCGACATGATGGAGGACATCCGGGATATTATGCATCTGATGGGGTTCAAGGCCCTGGCCATCACCGGCAGAATGGCGGCGGTGGTTAAAGAACACCGCAAAATTCTGGCTGCTGTGCAGCAGAAAAATGTGTCACTGGCCATGGACCAGATGCAGCTGCATCTGGAAAACAGCCGGGATGCGGTCAAGACAGTCTATGAAGGGGCACAGATGCCGGTCTGATTTCTTGCATCAGTTTCATGATTTTTTTGTAAATAACGCTGAGATCACAAGCCATCGCATTCTAAGGATTACAAACGTCTTTCACGTAATCCTGATATTTTCCGAAACAATCCTGGTTCCAGCACCGCTAAAATAATGGTTTTTAGCGCATGCGACAACTTTTCTGGCACTGGGGTCTGCACACCACACGAAAAAATGTGATTTTAGGTATTGACATCATATTTTATGTAATATATCACATACACAATACGCAATAACACATATCGCATTATTTTGACCCGTAACCGGAGTATATGTGCATGGGGCTGACCAAAATCAGGAAATCTGAACCACTGTCAAAAACCGCCCTCAAGGTATTGCGCCGTTCCATTCTCACCAATGAGCTCACCACAGACGTGGTCTACAATGAAAAAAGCCTGGCAAAAGATCTGGGGATTTCCCGCACCCCGGTAAGAGAAGCCCTGCTGGAACTCTCCTCAAAACGTCTGATTAAATTTCTTCCCCAGAAAGGGGTGGTCATCAATACCTTTTCCGAAAAAGAGATCGAGGATGTGTTTGAGATCCGGACGGCCCTGGAGGTGTTTTCCATTAAAAAAGCCTGCATCAACCATAAAACCCTGGATATATCCGGGCTGAACAATTTCTTACAGGCCCAGAAAGAGGCGGCAAAGACAAAAAATGCCGTGGCATTCATGGAAGCGGACCGCAATTTTCACATCACATTCACCCGGCTGACAAAAAATACATATCTCATGGAGATGATGCAGGATATCAGGGATATCATGCATTTGATGGGGTTCAAGGCCCTGGGTATAGCCGGACGGATGCAGACGGTCATCTCAGAGCATGATGCCATTCTGGCGGCAGTCACAAAAGGACAGGTCTCAGAGGCCATGCAGTTGATGGAAACCCATCTGGAATACAGCAAAATGGCTGTCAAACAAAGCAAACAGGAGGAAAAAACCAATGGCGAAACCGGAAATTGAATTTACAGACTATGATACCCACTATGAATGGCGGGATGTGGAAGGCGATACCCTGGGAATCAAAGAGAAAATTTTGAGTTATGACCCGGATACCGGGGACTACACCCGCATGCTCAAGTTTCCCCCGGGCATCGAGACCGCTGATACCCTGGTGCATGATTTCTGGGAAGAAGTGCTGCTGGTGGAAGGCTCTCTTTACGATATCGCCAAAAAAGAAACCTATCTGCCGGGCTATTATGCCTGCCGCCCGCCCGGAATGACCCATGGCCCCTACAGGATCCCCCAGGGATGCGTCACGTTTGAAATCAGATATCACAAAAAATAAACAGGGATGCAATATGGATATACAGTTATTTCTTGAAAAGGATAAAAAACAGACCCCGGTGGATTTTCATGTGGACCGCATGGTCAATGCCGGATTCACCGGCAGGGACCAGGCAGAGGTGCGGCATCATCTGGATGAGCTGTCTGCCAAAGGCATTGACGTGCCTGATGAGACCCCGCTGATCTATCCGGTCATACCCGCTACCCTGACCTGTGATGAAAAAATCGTTGTTTACGGGCAGCAGACGTCCGGAGAGATCGAGTTTGTTTTGTTTGTGAAAAATCCAGATGAGATCTACGTGGGTATCGGCAGTGACCACACAGACAGAAAACTGGAGGAAACCGACATTCCCCGGGCCAAGCAGGTGTGCCCAAATATTGTTTCACCGGTTGTCTGGGATCTGCACGATTTGTCAGACCACTGGGACGATCTGGTCATGGCATGTACGGTGGGAAAAGGGGGCGAAGAGATCCTCTACCAGAAAGGGGCCGTCGGTCTGTTGATGTCTCCGGCTGAACTGCTGGCAT
The DNA here is from genome assembly GCA_011390235.1 of Desulfotignum sp. The sequence goes on along the minus strand of JAABSS010000495.1, from coordinate 13,785 downwards.
TTGTCGGCACAAAAGTGACCGGACCGTTGACAGACATCGTCATTTTTTCAGGCACCGTAAAAATGGAAACCCCGGAATTTGTGTTTGCCGACCGGTTTACCGGCAGCCTGACCGATCCGGTTCTGGACAGGAAACTGTCTTTTGCTTACAGCATCCATCCCATGGACTATATGGTCTGATAGGTGAATGAGGTCTGATAAAAATTATGACAAGGAGAGATTTTTCATGAAAATTGCCGCAATCCAGCTTAGTGTGATTGAGAACGATCCAGGAGCCACATTTGTCAAGGCTCAGCATGCCATTAAGCAGTGCAAAGAGGCTGACCTGGTGCTGCTGCCGGAAATCTGGCAGACCGGTTTCATGCGGTTTGACCGGTATGTGCCCGATGCCCAGACCATGGACGGTCCGTTTGTTCAGAATTTGGGGAGACTGGCAAAAAAATATCAGATCTATCTGCACTCTGGCAGTTTTGTGGAAAAAAACGGGGACAACTACTTCAACACCAGTGTGCTGTTTTCTCCGACTGGAGACATTCTGGCCACGTATCGGAAAATTCATCTGTTCGGTTACAATTCAAAGGAAACACAGATTCTGACCCCCGGGGACACCCCGGTAGTGGTGGAGACCCCGTTCGGCAATATGGGCATGGCCACCTGCTTTGATCTGCGGTTTCCGGAACTGTTCCGGGCCATGGTGGACCAGGGGGCCAACATGTTTCTGGTATGTTCCGCCTGGCCCTATCCCCGGCTGCCGGCCTGGACCATGCTCAACCGGGTCCGGGCCCTGGAGAACCAGTGCTACCTGATCTGTGCCAACAGTTGCGGTATGAACAACGGCAGCCAGTTTGTCGGTCACAGCATGGTGGTGGATCCCTGGGGCACGGTTCTGGCCGGGGCCGGGGATGAGGAAGCCATTGTTCAAACGGTTATCGACCCTGACAAAACCGATGCAGCCCGGAAAACCTTTCCGGGACTGGCCGGCAGAAAACCGTTTTTAAACCCGGGAATGAAAAACCAGTAACATCAACAATAAGGATAAAAACCATGGCTGATACACGCGTAACTTTTTGCGGCGTAACATTCAAAAATCCTTTGGCAGCAGCTTCAGCCGAGCCCACCCTCAATGCCGCCAACATGAAAAAATGCATTGATGCCGGGGCCGGGGCAGTGATCGCCAAGACTATGACCGACTCGCCTGCGATGCGGGAGCTGACACAGCGGGCCAAATGGCGGTTCCTCAATGCCAGACATGAGGTGTGCCACGGCAAGGTCCCCAGAAGCTTCAGCCTTTACAGCCGATCCGGCCTTGCTTTGGAACCGCCCGAAGATTTCATGAAGGAGATCACCGAAACTGTGGCCTATGCCCGTCAGCACGATGCCCAGGTCATCGGGTCCATCGCCTCCACCACGCTGGATGGCTGGGTGGACCTGGGAAAACAGATGGAGGACGGCGGAGTGCCGCTGATCGAACTGAATTTCGGGTGCCCCCACCCCAAGCTGATGCCCGGTGTGAGAACCGGCATGAACGTGGGACAGGATTTTGATTATGGGTGTGAAATTACCCAAAAGGTGGCAGATGCGGTAAAAGTGCCCATCATCATCAAGGTTACGCCCCAGGTGACAGACTTGGTGCTGTTTTCAGACATGCTCCACAAGGCAGGGGCCCGGGCTGTCACCCTTACCAACCGGTTTATCGGGTTTGTACCGGATATCGAGACCGGCAAACCGCTGATTTACGGCAAGGCCGGGGTGGGCGGACCCTGGACCAAACCGTTGACCCTGCGGTGGATCAACGAGGTCCGGTGTGCTCTGGGGGACAAACTGGACATCACCGGTACCAACGGGGCTTATGACTGGCGGGATGTGGTCATGTTCATCATGAGCGGTGCCCACATTGTCCAGATGTGCTCGGCGGTCATGTGCTACGGGTATGAGTGGCTCACAAAGCAGGTGGCGGGTTTGGAAACCTTTATGGATGACAAAGGGTATGCCACCATTGACCAGATGCTCGGAATCGCCACGGATGCGTGCATGGAATACGGGGATATGCCCCATGAAAAAGCCGGGGTGGACCAAGAAAAATGCATCAACTGCGGCATGTGCCTGAAGGTGTGTTTTGCCGATGCCATGCAGCAGGGGGATGAGTCCGTGTATGTGAAAGAAGAAAACTGCGTGGGATGCGGCGGGTGTCTGTCCGTATGCCCGGTCACGGGAACCATTGAAATGCAGCAGGTTTGATCATGTAAAAATACCACCACAAGGGATGAGAATACCATAAATTTCTAACAGTTATAAGGAGTAAAAAATGGACGGGAACATGACGGTGAATGAAAGCGCCAGCACAGAAACCAGTTTTCAATGGAAAAACATGGAATGGCTTGTTTTTCTGATCAGCGGAGGGTTTTTACTCCTGTTTGTGATTGCCTCCCTTATAAACAGTGAATTTGTGTCCGGCCAGGTCAATAAATTTTTCGGCCTGTCGTGCACCTATTTCGGGGCCTACTGGCAGTGGCTGCTGTTTTTGAACTTTCTGATTGCCATGGGGCTGGCGGTCTCCAGGTACGGCCGTGTCAGGATGGGAAACATCGACACCCCGGAGATGAGCACCTTCCGCTGGATCTCCATTATCATGTGCACGCTTTTGGCCGGGGGCGGGGTGTTCTGGTCTGCTGCCGAACCCATGTATTATTTTTTAAGTACCCCGCCGGTGTTTGACGGGGTGGAATCCGCCACCAACGCAGCGGTGGTGCCGGCCATGGAGCAGAGCTTTCTGCACTGGGGGTTTCTGGCCTGGTCCATTTTGGGCACCCTCGGGGCGGTGGTACTCATGTATGTGCATTACCACAAAGGCCATCCCCTCCAGGCCCGGGCGCTTTTATATCCGGTGTTCGGGGAAAAAATCATGAAAAATCGGCTGGGCCAGGTAGCGGAAGGATGTTCCATCCTGGCGGTGGCGGCCGGCACCATCGGACCCATCGGGTTTCTGGGTCTGCAGATCAGTTATGCCCTGAACCAGATTTTCGGGATCCCGGATGCCTATATCACCCAGCTGGCCATTATCATTTCCCTGGTCATTGTATACACCATTTCTGCTGTCACCGGCCTGCACAGAGGCATTCAGCTGCTGAGCCGGGTCAATGTCCTGCTCACCGTGGCCCTGGTGGCGTTGATTCTGCTCATCGGTCCGGGCGGATTCATCATCGATACCTTTACCCAGTCCATGGGGGCCTATGTGCGGGATTTCACGGTACTCAGCCTGTTCAGGGGCGATACCGGATGGCTGTCCTGGTGGACCGTGTTTTTCTGGGGCTGGTTTCTGGGGTACGGCCCGCTGATGGCCGTGCTGGTGGCCCGGATCTCCCGGGGCAGAACCATCCGCCAGATCATGCTGGCCGTGGGGGTGATCGCACCCCTGGCCACCCATTTCTGGTTTACCATCCTGGGGGGAACCGGCATTTTCTTTGAAATGAACAACCCCGGTGTGATCTCCGGGCCGCTCAATGATGCCGGGCTGCCGGCCGCGCTTCTGGCCGTTGTGGGGCAGCTGCCCATGGCAGGTCTGCTCATCCCGGTGTTCCTGGTGCTGATTTTTATCTTTCTGGCCACCACCGGGGATTCCATGTCCCTGTCCATTGCCATCTGCGTCACCGGTGAAGATGATCCTCCCAAAGAGATGCGGGTGTTCTGGGCCATCGTCATGGGGGCGGTTGCTGCCATTCTTATCAAGATGGGGGCCGGCGGGATCGGTGCCCTGCAGTCATTCATCGTGATCACGGCCGTGCCCGTCGGGTTTATCATGCTGCCCACCCTGTGGGGCGGACCGCAGATGGCCAAAACCCTTTATGGCGAGCAGTTCAAAAAATAGATCCGGCACGCCAGCAGGCGCCTGTCACCGGTGCCTGCTCAAGGAGATGAGATCATGAAAAAAAGAGAAGAGCGCCTTATCCTGGGAAAGGGTCAGTATGCTGATGACCTTGAATTTTTCAACATGGCCCACCTGGTGTTTGTGGGAAGTCCCCACGCCCATGCAAAGATTGTGTCCATTGACATTGAAAAGGCGCTTGCACTTCCCGGGGTGATCACGGTGATCACCGGCAAAGAGGTGGCGGCCCATACCCGGCCCCTGCCGGTGCAGGCCAATTTCACTTCCAAAGGATGGACCTGGCGCCTGGCAGATGTGTATGCCATTCCTGCCGACAAGGTGCGGTGGCACGGGGAGCCGGTGGCGGCTGTGGTGGCGGAAGATGAAGAAACCGCCCGGAGAGCTGCGGACCTGGTTGAGGTGGCATATGAGGTCCTCCCCCTGGCCGGGGATCTGCGCACCGCCCTGGCACCCGGGGCCCCCAAGGTGTATGATGATTGGGAAGACAACAAACAGGTGCACCTGGTATTTGATTTCGGGGATCCGGAAAAGGCGTTTGACATGGCAGACCAGGTGCTGCAGGTGACCAACCGGGAAGGCCGGGTCACAGGTGTGCCCATCGAGCCCCGAGGGTGTGTGGGGATGTATGACACAAAAAATGACACCCTGGAGATGTGGGGGTCATTTCAGACCCCTTTCTTGTCCCGGCACAACATAGCCGCCACTCTGGGGGTGCCCGAGGCAAAGGTGAAAATTAATGCCGTGGATATCGGCGGGGCATTCGGCCTGAAGATCCATGCATGGAAGGAAAATGTGGTGGCCCTGGCCTCAAAGCTCACAGGCCGGCCCGTGAAATGGATGGAGCCCCACCGGGATTTCATGGCCACCGGCCCTCACCAGCGGGATGTGTTCTGGGACGGGAAAATTGCATTCAAGAACGACGGGACCCTGCTGGGGCTCAAGGCCACGGTGTTTCATGACCTGGGGGTGGAAAGCACCAACAAGGGGATTGCCGCCCTGAGCATCTTTCCGGCCTGCTCCTCGCCCACCAACATGTACAAGTGGGTGGGCATGCATGTAGAAGGCATCGGCACGGTGACCAATAAATCCTTTTACTGCGCCTACCGGGGATATGGCAAGGACAAGGGCATCAAATTCATCGAGGCGGCCATCAACCAGGTGGCAAAAAAACTGCACATGACCCCGGAAGCGATCCGGATGAAAAATTTTATTCAACCCCATGAATTTCCCTATCACCAGATCAACAATTATGTCCTGGACAGCGGGGATTATCCGGCTGTGCTGAACAAAGCCATGGAAATGGCGGATCTGGCGTTTTTTCGGAAACGCAAAAAAGCGCTGGCCGGCCAGGGGCGGTATCTGGGCATCGGCCTGGTCACCGCCATCGAACCTGCCGGGGTGGCCGTGCCCAACTGCCAGATGGGGGGCATCACCGAAGCCCGGGTTCTGATCACGCCGGACGGCAGTGTGGAGGTGCACTCCGACCGCACCGAGATCGGGCAGGGCGTGGAAATCTCCCATGCCACCATTGTGGCGGACATCCTGGGGATGGATATGGCCCATATCCATGTGAAACGGGTGACATCTGATTTTATCGGCCAGGGGCCTCTGTCCAGCAGAGGGGCTGTGTATCCGGCCAGTGCCGTGGCCAAGGCGGCCAAACTGCTGCGCAAAAAAGTGGTGCAGTGTGCAGGGTCTCTGATGAAAATTCCTGCGGACCAGGTGGTGCTGGAAAAAGGCTTTTTGTATCCGGCCAGTGCACCGGAAAAAAAGATCTCCTATGCACAGTTTGCAGACAAGATGTTTTTCTTTCCAGGTCCCAGGGGGTTGGACCCTGAGATATTAAAGGCCCATGACCACCTGCTGGATGTGACCACCACCTGGTACAGCCCCACCACCCCGGAAAGCGGATCATCCTATACCTCTTTTTGTGTATCTGCGGATATTGCGGTGGTGGAGCTGGACATCGACACCGGTGTGACACAGATTGTCAAATATGTGCATGTGCATGATGCCGGTACCATTATCAATGCCCAGGTGGTGGACGGGCAGATCCAGGGCGGGATTGTCCAGGGCATCGGAGAAGCCCTGTACGAAGGGCTCAATTATGATGAAAACGGACAGTTGATGAACACCTCGTTTTCCAATTATCTGATTCCCACCTCTGTGGAGGCCCCGGATATCCAGATCGCCCACCTGGAGACCCCGTCTCCGTTTTCTGAAACCGGCAGCAAAGGCATGGGCGAGGCCCCCATTATCGGCGCCAAGGCCGTGATCCTGGATGCCATCGAAGATGCATTGTCGGAATTCGGCATCCGGGTCAATGATGCACCGGCCACCCCGGAAAAGGTGAGAAAATGGATCAGGCAGGCTTCCGGGCAAAACGAATGACATCTTGAAAATCGGGAAAACCCGGCATGAAAAAATAATTTTTTGCAGTCGACCCATGGTCAGGGAGATCAGAACCCATGAAAATGCCATTGACATTTATGTTGAATAACCAGCAGACAACCCTTGAGATAGATGCCCGCCAGACACTGCTGGAAGTGCTGAGAAACCAGGGGGGCATGACCAGTGTCCACCGCAGCTGTGAAGAAGGGGAATGCGGGGCCTGCACCGTGCTGCTCAATGATGAACCGGTGAACGCCTGCCTGGTGCTGGCTGCCTCGGTACAGGGGGCATCTGTGTTGACCTCGGAAGGCCTGGTGAAAAACGGAAAACCCCATCCCCTGATGAAAGCCTTTACAGACGAGCTGGGGATCCAGTGCGGTTTCTGCACCCCGGGGATGCTCATGAACGCCTATGCCCTCATCAACCGGGCAGGAGACAATCTGCTCACCGACCAGGTGATCCGCAAAACCCTGGAGGGAAACCTTTGCCGGTGCACCGGGTATGTCAATATCATCAAATCGGTGCATACCGCCCAGAAGGCAAAACTTGCCGGTGAATGGTGGTAGAAAAAATGAAACAGCGCGTTTCACAAAGGGGGTAAATATGCCGGACAACAGCGCAGGAAACAATGCCATGGAAAACAGTGTCATGAAAAATTTTATCGGATCCAGGGCCATGCCGGATCTTGTGTACCATTCTCCAAAAGAGATCAGCGACCTTCTATCCATGGTTGATGCCCACGGGACCAGTGCCAGGGTGGTGGCCGGGTGCACCGATTTTATTCCGTCTGTCAGGACCGGACGGTGGTGCTTTGACCAGGAACTCAATCTCATTGATATATCAAAAATGCCGGTACTCAATCAGATAGAAAAAACAGATGATGTGCTGAAAATCGGGGCCGGGGTCAGTTTAACCCGTATCCTGGAGTCACCGGAGGTAAAAGTCCACTGTCCGGTGCTGGCACAGGCAGTGGCGCAGATGGCCTCTTTGCAGGTGCGCAATACCGCCACCATGGGCGGCAATATCTGCATGGCCTCTCCGGCCGCAGACACAGTACCGCCCCTGCTGGTGTCAGATGCCTGGGTGATAATCCAGGATGCCCAAGGAGAACACAAGGTGCTGCTCACCGATTTTTTCAAAGGACCCGGCCGGTCAGTGCTGACCTCGGGCCAGGTCCTGACCCATATCTGCATTCCGGTAAAAAAAGCCAATGAAGCGGCCTGGTTCCAGAAAATCGGTACCCGGACCGCAGTGATTATTTCCGTTGTATCGGCTGCTGTCAGGGTAACCATATCCAACGGGGTCTGTGACACCGCCAGAATTGCTTTGGGGTCGGTGGCCCCCACCCCGGTGCGGGTGGCTGAGGCGGAACAGTTTCTGGAAGGAAAACCCTTGGATGACCAGGTGATAGCTGAATGCGCCAGAATGGCAGCCCAGGCCATATCCCCGATTTCCGATCTGCGCAGTTCAAAAGAATACAGAAAGGATGTGGCCCGGACTTTGGTGAAACGGTCCATACTTGCCTGCAGGGAGGCCCTGAAATGAAACTGTCCCTAGCGTATCTGTCTGCAAAAGAAATTGATACCCTTCACGAGACTGCCTTGAAAATTTTACGGGATGTGGGCATGCGGTTTCCTTCCCCTAAGGCCCTGGAGATTTTTGACAGGGCAGGGGCAAAAATCCGGGACAAGGATATCGTGTCCATAGGAGAGGATCTGGTTACAAAGGCACTGGATACCACCATCAAGCGAAAAGCGCTGCGCCTGTGCGCCCTTGATCCGGACCGGGATGTGACCTTTGAAAACCATGATCCGGGCCTGGCCTGCATGACCATGGCCACCAGCGTGATCGATCCCTGGTCCGGGGATAAGCGGCCGGCTTCCATGGCGGATCTGGCCCGGCTGGTTCACCTGTCGGATAAACTGGCACATGTCCGGGTGTCCGGCGGGCCTGTCACCCCCCAGGATGTGGACCACCGGGTGTGTGACTGGTACACCTGGGCCGGGTGCATAAAGCACACCACCAAGCATATCACCGGCGGGGTCTTAGGAGAGCAGGGGGTGTTGGATGCCATTGACATGGGCGCAGTGGCGGCCGGCTCCAGGGAAGCGTTTTTAAAACGGCCTTTTATTTCCGGGTGGGTGCTGACCCTGCCGCCCCTGGGCATGGACCTGGAATCGTTGGAAGCCATGATGGCCATGAACCAGCACCATATTCCCATCATGCTCAGTTCCGGTCCGATCCTGGGCAACACAGGGCCGGTGACCATTCCCGGCATGGTGGCCCAGGCCCATGCGGAAATTCTGGCCTGTATCACCCTGTCCCAGCTGGTGTCACCGGGTGCGCCCATTGTGTACACCAGTTTTGCCAGGGGCATGAACATGCAGACCTCCAATATTTCCATGGCAGGGCCGGAGTTTGCCGTTTTAAAGGTGGCCATGGCTCAGATGGGGCAGTATCTGGACCTGCCGGTGCGCATGCCCTCCATGCTGCGGGATGCCAAAATCCTGGATGCCCAGGCCGGGTTTGAAACCGGTATGGTGGGGACCCTGACCTCCCTGAGGGCGGATCTCATGGATGGGATGCAGCTGGACACGGACATGGTGGTGGATTATGCGGACATGGTGTTCTGTAACGACTGCATGGCCTTTATCCGCCATGCCATGCGTGATATTCCAATCAATGCCGACACCCTTGCTCAGGATGCTGTTGCCCAAGCCGGTCCCGGTGGCAACCTGCTGGGTTCTAAACATACGTTTGCGCATTTCAAGACCGAGCTGTGGCATTCGGATCTGTTTGACCATGATAACTGGGAAAAATGGGAATCCAAAGGCGCGAAAACCATCCGGGACAAGGCATTGGAACAGACCTTGACCATGCTGGAAAAAGAGCCTCAGATGCTTGTGACGGAAAAACAGGCTGCAGCCATTGATGAGATAGTTGACAGGGCCCTGCAGCAGAAAAAAGCGCAGTGATTTTTTAAACCTGGATACCGGCCACGGTGAATTCTTTCTAACCGTCAATCCATCTATTTCAGGTCCTCAGGGCCGTCAAGTTATTTTGACACGAAAAGCACGAAGAGACCCTTTCTTCGTGCTTTTCGTGATCTTTGTGGTTTAAAAAAAGTCAGTTGCCTGTCTGATAGATGATTTTTAATGTTTCTGCGTGTGGTCAGGCAGCGCAGACCCATATTTTCGGATGGGTTTTCTCCAGTCTGATTTTCATGGTTGACATCCGGATGACAAAAAAATTACATTTAAATAAATAACAGGGGAGGGTGATATGCGCAAAAAAACAATGCTGATCACATGGGCAGCCCTTTTGTTGTTTGTGTTTCCCGCCCAGGGGTTTGAAAACAAACGCCAGGAGATGGTAACCCGCCAGATAGCCGGGCGGGATGTGTCGGACAAAGCCACCCTTGATGCCATGCGCATGGTTCCCAGGCACCTTTTTGTTCCCGATTCCCAGCAGGCCTATGCCTACCATGACCGGCCATTGCCTATCGGTTACGGCCAGACCATTTCACAGCCCTATATTGTGGGGTATATGACACAGATCATCGGTCCGGAAAAAGGCCAGCACGTGCTGGAAATCGGCACCGGGTCAGGATACCAGGCAGCGGTTCTGGCACAGATTGTGGACATGGTCTTTTCCATTGAAATCATCGCCCCCCTGGCGGACCGGGCCCGAAAAAATATCGAACAGCTGTCTTATGACAATATACGGATTAAGCATGGGGACGGGTATTATGGATGGGAAGAACATGCGCCCTTTGATGCCATTGTCGTAACCGCGGCCGCCGAATATATCCCGCCGCCGTTGCTGGCCCAGTTGAAACCGGGGGGTAAAATGGTCATTCCGGTGGGGTCGCCTTTCCTGACCCAGCAGCTGATGCTGGTGACCAAAAAAGGCGACGACATCACAACCCGGGCGCTTTTTCCGGTGCGCTTTGTCCCGTTTACCCGCAGTGACGAAAAATAAGGGTATCTTTCGTCAGCAGATTGCCCTGGGACTGGTTTCCGCCGCTGTCATCGGGTTTCAACTGGCCCTGATGTGGTATTTTTCCAACACCCAGTGGAATCATTTCGCCTTTATGGTGATATCTGTGGCATTGCTGGGATTCGGGGCCTCCGGCACCTTTATCACGGTGTGCCGCCCCTGGATCATGAAACACAGCAGCCCTGTCATTGCCGGTGCCATGCTGGCCAGTGCTTTTTTCATGACCATCTGCGTCAGCCTGTGTCAATGGGCACCTTTCCGCCTGGATGCCATGCTGCTTTTTTCCCACCCGGTGCATGTATTCCGCCTCAGCGCCACCTACCTGGTATTGTTCATCCCGTTTTTCTGCAGCGGGCTGGCCATCGGCCTGATATTGATCAACAATATGGAAAAAATCGGCAGATTTTATTTTGTCAACCTGGTGGGTTCAGGCATCGGTGGAATGGGAACCCTGTTTTTTTTCTGGATATTTACCCCTTCTGAGCTGCCCGGGGCCATGGCAATACTGCCTTTTGCAGCAGCCATCGTTTTCGGGCAACAACATCGGGTATTGCACGTTTTCACTCTGGTTGTCCTGGGGGTGATGGTGTTTTTTTTCATTGTCCCGCCGGCACTTTTGGTGTCTGAATATAAAGGCATCAGCAAGACCTTGCAGCTGCCAGAAGCACGGATTATCCGTGCTCAACCCACCCCTTTCGGGTTTATCCAGGTGGTCTCCTCTCCTGTTTTGCGGCATGCACCCGGGGTCAGCCTGCAGTTTGACCAGAAAATTCCCCGGGTGGATGCGGTTTTTGTGAATGGGGAATGGCTGGGTCCGGTGTTTGACATCCAGCAGCAGCGTCTCACAGGCGGCCGGCATATTCTTGATTTTTCCCCCATGGGGCTTGCCTTTCGCATACAGAATCCTGAAACCATTTTGTGTCTGTCTTCCGGCACTGGCAGTCTGGTGTCACAGGCGGTTTCCCATGGCCCGGATCATATTACAGCCCTTGAAAAAAATCCGGTGATCCCGCAGCTGATGCACGCTCTTTATGGGGCGGCATCAGTGTATTCGCACCCAAAGGTAAACGTTGTCCCAAAGGATGATTACACCTACCTGGTCTCATCCCGGCAGGATCATGACCTGATCGTGCTGCCGGTGCTGGATGCCTTTGGCGGGTCATCCGGGTTGTATGCCCTCAATGAACAATACCATCTGACCCAAAAGGCGTTTGCACTGATGTGGGAACGGTTGTCCGATAACGGCATGATCAGCGTGGCCGCCTGGCTGGATTATCCGGTGCGCACCCCCCTGCGCCTTGTTGCAACGTTGGTGTCCATGCTGGAATCCAATGGTATTGACCGCCTGGAAAATCATATTGTGGCGGTGCGCAGCTGGAACATGGTTGGTCTTGTTGTGAAAAGATCGGCGTTTACATCACAGCAGACAGCGCTGGTAAGAGAATTTGCCCTGGAAATGAACTTTGATCCGGTGCTGCTGCCCGATATCGGCAAAGCGGAACGTATCCGGTTCAACAAATTACAGGACCAGGATTTTTTTACCTTTGTGGATCGATTGATGGGCGAGAAAAAAGCGGATTTTATCCGCCGGTATGAATTTAATATTGCCCCTGCCGTTGAAGACAAGCCGTATTTTTCGCAATTTCTGAAACTGGCGGATCTGCTGCATCTGAAAGAATTTTTTACCACAGCTTCCATTCCTTTTCTGGAGCTGGGCTACCTGCTGCTCATGATGACCTTTATTCAGGTGAGCATCTTTGCCGTGGTCCTGATCGTGCTGCCGCTGGTTGTCCGCAGGTGGGAAGGGTACCACAAATGGTGGACAGCCGTATATTTTGCTGCGCTGGGACTGGGGTTCATGGGCATTGAGATGGTGCTGATTCAGCGGTTTGTCCTGTATTTCGGCAACCCAATATATGCGGCGGCAGCCGTGATAAGCGGGGTGCTGATTTTTTCGGGTGTGGGCAGTTATTTGTCTTCGCACCTGTCATCAACCCGCCGGACCATCATGGGGTGTGTTTTGTCCATTGCGGCCGGGGCGGTCGTGTACATGGTTGTGCTGACACCCCTCTTACATCAGACCATTGACCTGGCTTTTCCGGTGAAAATCGTGTTTGGCCTGTTGTTTATCGCGCCATTGTCCCTGTTGATGGGAATGCCGTTTCCCCTGGGACTGCGCCTGGCCCGGAGAACCAATCCATTGAACATCAGCTGGGCCTGGTCCATCAACGGGTGCTGTTCGGTTATCAGTGTGGTGCTGGCAACCATCATTGCCATAGAATTCGGCTTTGCTGCCGTCATGGCCGCGGGGGCCGGCATGTATGGCACGGCCTGGGCTGCCACGGTTTTGATGTCACCAAAGTAACTGGTGCCGATGCAGGCCTGTCAGGGTAGCAATCTTTTTTTGGAATGGGGTTTGAAAAGCCGGGTTATTCGTAAATATCGAATCCATACTTATAGGGATCGGTTTCATCCACGACAAACTGATGAAATCCGGTAATCCAGGCGTTTCCGGTGATTTCAGGCACAATGGCGGTCAATTTTCCCACCATGGTCTGTTCCACGATTTTTCCTGTGAACTGTGTGCCGAACACACTTTGATAGGCATAGGATTCGCCGGGTTTGAGCCGGCCTTTATGGTGAAGAAATGCCATTTTGGCGCTGGTGCCGGTCCCGCAGGGGGACCGGTCCACCTGGCCGGTGCCGAATACCACGATATTGCGGGGTGGATCGGTGTTTTCATAAATTTCCGTCAATGCGACAGTGGCCGGAAGTCCCGACACCGGGTGTGAAAAGGAAAACTGCTGGTTTACCGCTGTCCGGATGGCCAGCCCCACTTTTTTCAATGCATCGATTTGGGCCGGGATCACCGGCAGGTTCAAATGATCGGCATTGACCAGGGCAAAATAGTTGCCGCCATAGGCGATATCCACTGGAATGGGCCCGCCGCTGTCCAGCTGGATTTCCATGGATTCACAGAAAAAAGAGGCCCGGTTTTGAATGGTCACCTGTGACACCCGGCCGTTTGCCATGACGGCCCGGGCATGAATCAGTCCGGCCGGGGTGTCCAGAGCCAGGGTCTGGGTTCGGTTCTGCCCATCAGGGGCCAAAGACAGCATGCCGGTTTCCAAAAGCACCACCACCGCTCCCATACTGCCGTGCCCGCACATGTCCAGATACCCGCCGCTGTCCATGAAGATCACGCCGGCCCGGGCCTCTTTTGTGACCGGTTCGGTAAGGATGGCACCGAACATGTCCTGGTGGCCTCTGGGTTCCAGCATGAGCATTTGCCGGATATGGTCCTTGTTTTCGGCCAGCCAGTTCTTTTTGTCGACCATCTGTTTTCCCGAAATATGGGCGATGCCGGAAGTGACCACCCGGGTGGGCTCGCCCATGGTGTGGGTGTCGACAGTGGTGATGCTGTGGGTAAAGTTCATGGTTTTCTATCGTATGCCGAATACGTTGTCAGGCAGCCACAGAACAATCTGCGGAAATAACAGGATCAAGATCACA
>JAABSS010000481.1 GCA_011390235.1 Desulfotignum sp. | reverse complement strand
ATTGCCGGCGGATATAATGTACCTGCATTTTCCCGGTATAAAGATCCCGGCGATATCGCGGCCCATCTGATGGTCGGCAGCATCGGTACGCTGGGGATCATAACGGAAATCCGGCTTTCACCCATTCCGATACGCATGCCCCAGATGACCTATGCAGCCTTTTTTCCCACGCTGGAAAAGATCGGGGATGCGCTGGAAAGGATCAATGAACTGCACCCTGCAGCCGTGGAATATATCGATAACAATACCCTGGCGCGAATACAGGGAAAACTGCTCAACAACCGGCACAAAGATATTGCCGGTGCATTGCTGGTCGAATTTGATGAATCCGAAGAACAGGCAAAAAAAGGGGGGGAAATCCTTGTGGAATCCAACCCCGATGAGCTGATTCAGGTGCCGGTGAACAGCCCGGAAGAAACGCGTATATGGGAAGAGCGGCGCCTGATTCTGCCCAGGCTCAGGGCCTTTGCCCGGGAAAAAGGCTGGATTGTACCGTCCATCATCGATGATGTGGCGATTCATGTCAAAGATTTTGTGCCGGTCGTCCGGGATCTGAATCAGCTGATGCGACGGCTGCAGCATGACATCTGCATATTCGGCCATATCGGTTTCGGCAGCCTGCATGCCCGGCCGCTGTTTGATCCCGGCAAAAAGGAAATTACAAAACAGATCGATACGGTGTCACGGCAGACGTTTCAAATACTTCACCGATACGGGGGGACACTGGTGGGCGAACATAATGCCGGGCGGTCACGTTCCATCTACCTTGAAATGGAACTGGGTGACAGCTTCACATATTTACGCGAGATCAAAGATCTGTTTGACCCCGAAGATATTCTGAATCCCAATACCCTGTTCGACACCGCTCCCATCACCGCGCATATGGACCTGGACGGATAAGGCAGATGATATAAAAGCGGGATTCAGTACAGCAATCTGCGCGGGTTATGGACCATCATCTTTTCAATGGTTTGATCGCTGATGTGCCGGGATGTGAGCTGGTCCCTGAATTGCCGGAGCGCCTGTGGCGGGGGATTTCCCTTTTGACCGGCATCACTGACCATGACCCAGTTGGCATCCGGATGGCGTGTGATCATCCGGGTAAGCCGGTCCAGTGATGCGGCGTGAATTTTTTGTGTAAGATGGGAGACCTCGAACCAGACCCCGGGATCTTTCAGGGTTTCAATATCGTTTTCATCCATATCCGGCGTATAAAAAAGCACATGATTGATGAGTATACGGATATCATACCCCCGCTGTTTCACCTCCCGGACCAGGGTGACCGCCTCTTTAGCCGACACATGCCCTGTTGCCAGCACAACATTTTTCCCATGAAGGATGTCAAGAATCTCATACATGGCATCTGCCAGACCTTTTTTCGATAGAATCCGGATGCCTTTGTCCGGGAATTTTGTTGTGGACGGCTCCTGGAAATCAAACCGCCCCAGCGGCTTGTGTGCATCTGCATGGATGGTGGGCAGCCAGACGATCTTTCCTCCCAGCGCACAGCATGCATCCACGGCATAGGGATTCAACCCGCCGACAAAATAATTGAGCACAATACCCCCGAACACATCCATATCACACTGCTGGTTCACAATATTTGCAATCTCCACCGTGCTGCCGTGATGCGCCTTCAAAACAATGCCGGCATATCCGGCCTTTTGACAGGCAGCTGCCGTCTGTTGTGCATCACCCCATCTTTCAAATATACTGGGAGATGCGTGGATATGTATGTCATACACATTTTTCATGTCACCACCTTTGATTCAAGCCATGTCAGTAACGTGGAAACCAGTTTTTGAAACGGTTTGCAGTCATCACACATCCATTCTGTGTGGCCTGCACCGGGGATGATATGCAGGGTTTTATCCCCGGGGTATTTTTGGTAAAGGGATTGGGCTTCCGAAAGCGGATGAAGCCTGTTGTTTTCCCCGTGCACAATCAGAAGCGGCACTTCAGGCACTTGCTGTTCAAGCTGTCCTTCAGGATTATAGCGCAGCAGGGAATAGGCAAACCCGATTTTGACATCACCGCCGAATCCATCTGTCTTGAACAGGACATCATCCACATATCCGCGGGTCACCTCATCCAGGGGGTATATTTTGAATGGATCAACACGGACACTTTTTCCGGTTTTGACCTCTTCAAAGCGCTGCTGCTGCAGCCAGATCATAAATTTTTTGTATTCCGCTTCAGACCGATGCGCTTTAAAAAACCGGGCACCATTGTAAAATCCGTTGATACTGATAATTCCCGCCAGATCCGGTACTGCATACGCTGCCTCCAATACCAGGCCCGCGCCCATTCCCCAGCCGATCAAAACCGTTTTTTTGTCTGGTGTTTTCTTTTGCAGAGAGACAAACATTGCGGCATTTTCAATATCACGGGCCTGCTCTTCCAGCAGAACGCTTCTCCGGTTACCCTCACTTTGGGCAAACCCGCGGTAGTCAAACCCGAAACAGGTATATCCTTTTTCAGTCAAGACCCTGGCAAATCTGGCCGGGTGGATATTGTTCAACCCCATGAAACCGGAACAGACTACGATATCCGGTTTTTTATCATCGTCTTCACCTGTATTTGGATAATAAAATTTAGCGTGCAGTTTCAAGCCGTCACTGTAAAACCAAACCTGTTTTTCTTTCATGATTTCCCCCTGTGTTTTCAATTGATTCGGTTGCATAAGCAGTCGGGGTGGTTAAAAGAACCTTACAAAGTAATCCGGTTTCTGTAAGGGGCACCAGATTATTCCGACAAAAGGTATAAAGTCAACACAAAGCAGGAGGTGTGAAAATGAAATCACTTCATCTTTATATAACCATGGTTCTGGCACTGTTATTTTTCTGGGTGACAGGTTCAGCCGGTGCCTGGAACAGCCAGAGACGGTATTATGATGACCCGCACGGCAGCAGCTATACGTATGATAAAGGCAAAAGGCATCATCCCCGATATGACCGCAGTTATCCAAAACACAAACAATACAGGCATTACCAAAGAAAGCATTACAGGAATACGCCTTCCTGGAAGAATTACAACCGGCGGCTGCATTACCGGTTCAATGGGTTTTCCAAAAAACATTACCCTGGATCAACCTACCGCTATGACACTGATTATACCTTTTCAGAGGGCTGGGAACTGGTCGGAAAGGACCGTCCGGAAAAAGCACTGGATATATTCGGACACTTTGCAAAAAAATCACCCTATGAGGGGGAGGCAAAAATTGGCTTCGCTATTGCAGCTGCCCAGAACAGACGCATGTTTGATGGTGTCCTTGCCATGAGACGGGCTTTGAAATATGACCCGGATTCTTTAAACCGGGTTCCAGTTGATGACGCGCTCCGCAGAGAAATCCATGAGCTGACGGAAAACTACCAGTCACGGTTTCATGGCCTGAGCGCATCAGACACGCATTTTATGGTAGCTTCCCTCTATTATCTCATAAACGATCTTGACCGCTGCATTGCAGCACTGGAAAAAAATCATGCTGCCGGTGATAATGCGGTCAGCACCATTAACCTGTATCGTCTGGCCGGATATGAGGCCTACAATTAAAGTCGGGTCCGGTTTTTCAGATAAAAACAGGCATGGCCGTTATTAATGGTCTTTGAAAAGGTTTTTTAATTTTTCCCGGACCTGGTCCGGCAGGCGCAAAGGTCTGGCATCAGAGCTTTCCATTCGGTCAAGCTTTTCCACAGCCTTGTGGATTATCCAGAGCTGTTTTTTGTAGTTCCGGCAGAGGCTGCACATCATCAAATGAAACCGGATGCCCATTGTGCCGGACCGGTTTTCCATCTGCCATTGTGATCAAAACTGTCATGTATTTTTCGTTCATCCAGATCCTGGTCTTCAAACACGGCATCCCGGTATTTTCTGCGCAGAGAATCGATGATTTTGTGTTTCAGGATGCCGGTGAGCCAGGTTTTTTCAGATCCCCTGCCGGCAAAGCTGTCTTTGGCCTTCAGGGCAGCCAGCAGGGTTTCCTGGACCAGTTCCCGGGCAAGTTCCTCATCTTGCACCCTGTAAAATGCAAATCCGTACAGGTAATCACCATAGGTGTCTACCCAGGTGGATGGCGGGCTTAATGTGCTGGCTTCATCAGCAGGCATGTATTTTCTCTAAACAGGTTCCATGTTGACAGATGATCGTAAGATAAAGGGTTGCTTTTTGATAATTGTATATTAATGTATAGGAAAGTCAAACAAAATTATTAAGGAGGAATCTGACATGGCACGACTGGATACCATGCCTGAACCAATGCGCTCTCACCTGGCAGATTTGCCCTGCTGGGGATGAAAAGGAAAAACCCATCGGGGTGCAGATCCTGGGCAATGTGACCTTTGATTACAAATCCCTGTGGGTGGAGAAGTTGTAACGTGTAAGGTTTTGAAAAACATGCCGACAGACTGATACACCAGGGGTAACCTGTGGATACCCTGGACAGGAGAGTTATGAAACAGATTCAGATATTTATACCTGCTGCCTGCTGCCTGGGAATTGCCGTTTCTCCGGACACCCTGGTGATGCTGGCAAACTTTGCAGGTCACACCGGGTATTACAGCATTGGTCTGCTCCTGCCGGCCATGGCGGTCTTTATTGTGTTTGCCGGTCTTTTCACCAGCCTTGGGGCAGCTTCATTTGATTCTGCATCCGAAGCCCGGCTTTTGCAAAATTTTTTGGGTCCTTTGCTTGTGTATCTGCCCTTTTTTATTCGGATATTTGCCGTTTTGTTTGTATCCACCGGGGTTCTGGTGTCCTCTGGGTTTGTTTTTAATGAAGTGTTCTGGCACCGGTTTCCCAATTTTGCATTTGCGTTTCTTTTACTGGCCATATTGTGCATTCTCCATCTTACCCGTCTTTCCGTAGCGTTGCATGCCCAGATCTGGCTGGTTGTCACGGCAATCTTCGGCATTGTGCTGTTAATTGTGTACGGGTTGTGGTCAGGAGAACCCATACCACAGGATGCCTGGAAAAAAATGCCTGGTGCCGGGGTTGTTTTTCTGCCCTTTCTTTTATGGATCGGCATGGACCTTGGATTTTTCCCGCTGGCCGGCAAAAAGACCATGTCCCGGGCAATGGTTTTGTCAGTTCTGGCAGCCGGGATATTGTTTTCCCTCTGGATACTGGTTTCCATTGGATATGTACCCTTGGACAGACTGGCTTACACCAGCATTCCCCACATGATCACCGCCCGCCACATCGCCGGGGATACGGGCAGAGCCCTCATGGGAATGGTTGTCATTTCAGGCTCTCTGGCTGCGGTGAATGCCCTGTTTCTGGCCTGCCGCATCAATGCTGGCCATATGGCCGGGCAGCGACTGCTGCCGGGATGGATGAACCGTCCCCGGGTTCTGCCGATTCTACTGGCAGGGGCCATTGCCGTCATGATGGCAATGGGTATGGCCGGCAGTCCTTTGCTGGAATCCTGGATACGGGCCACATTTGTTCTGTGGCTGCTGTCTTTGGCTGTGACAGGCATTGCCTTTTATCTGCAAACCCGGCACCCGGGTTTACCTGCTGCCGCGTGCCTTGCACTGGCCGCGGGAATATTTATTCTCAAGACAGGAGATAAAACCATGCTTATTATGATGCTAATAGGTTTTATGCTGGCAATAGCCCTGACTGCCGGTGGTTTTTATGGCTTCAAGACCCATAAAAACAAACCCGGCGGTCTTTTTCTTTATCCCTTAAAAAAATGATACCCTTTTACCCAATTCAAGGAGGAGAGCATGAAAAAAATTGTGACTGCATTACTGGCTGTATTTTTTATTTGGCCCCTGTCTGTTGTCATGGCAGAGGACACTGTTTCAATTGTTTCCAAGGAGACGGTGAAAACCTGGATGGACAACGGTGCTGTCACCATCCTGGATGTTCGCCAGGGAAGAGACTGGACCGCTTCCGAGTTTAAAATCATCACGGCCCAGCGGGTGGATCCGGGCAATTACGCCACCTGGAAAGACAACTACCCGGCAAACACCCGGCTGGTGATTTACTGCGCCTGACCCAATGAAGGCACCAGTGCCGGTCTGGCACGAAAGCTTATGGCTGACGGCTACACAGATGTCCACGCCCTCAAAGGCGGATGGAAGGAATGGTTCCGGGCAAAATTTCCTGTGGAAGAAAAATAAAGCCCTGAGCGCTGCATAATGCGCCCCGGGCAAATTACTGAAATAAAGCCCTGACCATTTACAAGACATAATCGGTCAGGGCTTTTTGATAAGTAATCCGGGGGAGCGGTGTTGTCGATGAAATATTACAAGAAAAAATATTCGTCATCCCAGCTGATTTCAGTGACAGGGTTGATATAGAAATCATTTATAAAATACCGGGTTGCTTGTTGTCAAATGAATATTATTGTATAAGAAAGTTGAATAAAATTAACAAGGAGGAAACTGACATGGCACGACTGGATACCATGCCCGAACCCATGCGCTCTCACCTGGCAGATTTGCCCTGCCCCACCTTCGATACCCGCCCCTGGGTGTCCGGACCACCCCTTTCCCGGCGCCGGGTGGCCATTATTTCAACCGCAGGTCTGCACCGGCGGGATGACCGCCCTTTTGAAGGCATGTCAGGCGATTTCCGGGTGATCCCCCACACCTGTACGGCCAAAGACCTGGTGATGACCCATATTTCAACCAATTTCGACCGCACCGGTTTTCAGCAGGACTGGAATGTGGTGTTTCCCCTGGACCGGCTGCGTGAACTGGCTTATGACAGCACCATCGGGTCTGTGGCAAACTTTCACTATTCCTTCATGGGTGCTGCAGATCCGGCGGTCATGGAAACTGCGGCAGAAAAGCTTGCCGGACTGCTTGCAGGAGATCAGGTGGATGCAGCACTGCTGGTGCCGGTCTGACCTTTCTGTACCCGCGCCGTGGGCGCGCTGGCACATTATCTGGAAACCAGGGGCATCCCCACCACACAGATCAGCCTGATCAAAGAACATACCCAAAAAATCCAGCCCCCCAGAGCCCTGTGGGTACCCTTTGCCCTGGGCCGTCCCCTGGGGCTGCCTGTTGACCCCGACTTTCAGCGGCAGGTGGTCCAGGCGGCACTGACGCTTCTGGAAGCGCAAAAAGGGCCGGTACTGGCAGATTTTCCCCATGATGTTCCCAAAAAAACAGATACCTCCCGGGATTCTCTGGACCTGCCGGCCTGCCCGGTCAGTTTTGCCGGTCCTGTGACCCATGAAACCGAAACGGAAAAACTGCTGGCCGCCTTCCGGCAGGAGATGGCGGAATTTCGCTCCTGGTATGATATCGGCCTTGAAAAACGGGGGTATTCAGCAGTGATCTATTTTCCACCGGAAGGGGCATTGCAGATGTTCACCGATTTTTTGTCCGGCAATCCCCTGACCCTGGAAGAAAACATGTCTTCTCCTGCTTCTGCTTTGCGGTTTGCAGCCCAGGATCTTAAATCGATATATTTTGAATCTGTTATGTTCCGGCCGGACATGGTATTACCGGATGATGCCGCCTTCACCCGCTGGTTCTGGCAGA
Source organism: Desulfotignum sp. (assembly GCA_011390235.1). The sequence continues at coordinate 1,214 of JAABSS010000481.1, read as the reverse complement.
AGACAGCTGCCGGTGCCGTACTCAAGGCGGTGAAGGAAAAATGCAGCGCTTCAGATGACAAAGGCCTGAAGATGACCGGGGACATGCTGCTGGTCCCTCTGGGCCAGGCATGACACGGATGGTGCAGGGTGAACAGGCGGTGAACGGTAACAAGGAGCAGGTATGGAAAAATTGTTGAATGTCAGGCAGGCGGCTGAACTGCTCAATGTGTCTCAAATGACGGTGCGCAGGTGGACCAACGCCGGCCTGCTGGCCTGTTTTCGCATTGGGAAAAAGCGAGAAAGGCGGTTCCATCCCTCTGATATCCAGCAGTTTCTTGAAGGCAAAACCCCCTCCCTCCGGACAGAGAAAAAGGCCTCCGGAATCTCTGACCGCCATGTGGCGTTGGGATTCAGCGGCCTGGATGTGCCGGACGGCACCCATATGGTCCACCTGTATGGGGATCTATCCGAGGCAATGGGGGTTCAGGCATTGTTTTTGCGCCAGGGAATCGAAAACAAAGAAACTGTTATGGTGGTATCCCCGCAGCATCGGAGAGAACAGCTGCTTTCTGCCATGGAACACGACGGCCTGGATGTGGCAGTACTGATCCGTGAAAACCGGTTGATCCACGGCAGCGGCAAGCAGACCCCTCTGGAGATGGCGGAATATATCTCCAATGCAGCTGTATCTGCCCGGGGCGGGTTCCGGCTCATCGGTGACATGTCCTGGACCGCACAAAAAAATTGGTCTGAAGAAAATCTCAGGACACTTGAAGAAAGTACCAACACCCGCCTGGGTCCGGGCAACCTGTTTTTGTGCCAGTACAGCCTTACGGAATTTTTCGGCACCCAGACCATGATAGCCCTGGAAACCCATGCCTGTGCTTTTTACAAAGGAAAACTGAAGAAAAATCTGTTACAGATGGATGGGTGATGCCAGCCAGTGCATGTATTTTGTGTAAGGCATTGCCATCTGGTGCGACAAAACAGGCAAAGCAGGTTGAAATGTCCTGGAAAAGGAGTGTTACAGATGAAAACAAACGTTTCCAGATGGATGTTGGTGGGAGCAATTATCGCGCTGGTTGTGCTTTTTTTTGTATTGGATCTGAACCGGTTTTTATCCCTGGAATATATCAAGTCCCAACAGGAGATGCTGATTACCTACTACCGGGAAAACACGGCGGCAACCATTGGTATTTACATGGTCATTTATATTATTGTTACAGCCCTTTC
>JAABSS010000480.1 GCA_011390235.1 Desulfotignum sp. | reverse complement strand
TGAGGGTGACGTCATCTGCCATGGCAGCCCATTGGAACGGGGTGCCGGGTTTGGGAATAAAGGGATTGATGCGCAAGGTGATGGTGCCCATGCGCTTTTGTTTCCTGGATGCCGCCAAAAACCGCTCCTTGATCTGCCGGGTCAAGGTAACGATGGCCGCCGCATCTTCATGGGTTTCAAAGGGCAGGCCGATCATGAAATACAGCCGCAGGTGCAGGATCTTTTTTTCCACCAGTTTGTCCAC
>JAABSS010000479.1 GCA_011390235.1 Desulfotignum sp. | reverse complement strand
CGGCCTGTAAAATATCCTGCAGGGTCATTTTTTTGTTGATGATATGCCGCATGCGCTCAGATCCGGCCTCTGGCGCAATGGTGGCGGTTTTTACGCCGGAGGCGGCCAGCAGGTCTATCATCTGGTTATCCAGTTTGTCTGCCCGCAAAGAAGAAAAGGAAAGAGAGGACCCGTTTTTGGTGCCGTGGCTGCAGATGGCGGCAATGTCCGGGTGGTCCAGAATGGCTGACCCCACCAGCCCGATTTTATCGGTTTTGCCCAGCGCCTTGTCCATGGCCGTAAAAATGGTGTTTTTGGGGTAGATCCGGGGGGGGCGGTAAATGAAACCGGCGGTGCAGAACCTGCAGCCATGGGGGCAGCCTTTGAGAATTTCCACCAGAAATTTGTCTTTAAAGGCAGTGCCGGTTGTCAATACGCAGGTATGGGTCTGGACAGCATCCAGATTTTTCAGGAGCTGGATCTGTATTTTTGCAAAAGGGCCGTCTTTGGGAATATCGTTGCAAACCTGTTCAGAAGGTGCTGCATATAAAGAAGGCGTATGCAGGGCTGGTACGTAACCACCGGGCAGGTGTTGTTCCAGGCAATTGAGCAGATCGGTCCGGTTTTTGTGGGCATCAAAGACAGAAAAAAAGCCGGGTACCAGGCATTCTGCTTCCCCCAGCAGGAACAGATCCATGAATGGTGCAACAGGTTCCGGGTTGATAAAGCAGGCAACGCCCCCTGCAGCCACCAGGGGGTGGGTGTGATTGCGGTCACATGACCGCAGGGGGATGCCTGCTGCCAAAAGCAGTTGGACCAGATGTACAAAGTCGTTTTCAAATGAGATGGAAAACAAAATGATGTCAAAGCGGTCAAGGGACAAACCGGTTTCACAGCTTTTTGCAGGCATTTCGGCCTGTCCCGGTGCGGGCAGGAACACCCGTTCACAGGCCACTGTTTCCTGCTGGTTGGCCAGCTGGTACACCCGTTGAAATCCCAGGTTTGACATACCGGTCCTGTAAGTGTTGGGATAAACCAGGGCCACTCGGGTCAAGCCTTTTTCCTGCTTGCAGATGGCCCCCTGTTCCAGAGATGAGTCATCCCGGCCCGGCCTGCGCCGCTTTTTCACGGATCAGTCAGCTTTTCTTCTCAAGAAAGTCGGCACCTCCAGGTCATCCTTGTCAAAGGCTGCATTGTTGTAAGGCTGTGTCATATCTTCACCGCCCACCGCCCGTTTTCGGGTAACCCGGATCGGTTCTTCAAATTCATTCCAGTTGGCCAGTTCCTCTTGGGTGGGGTTTCGCACCTGGCCCCTGGCAACAGGACCATCGGCATAGGCCTGGTGCTCCGCCCGGGTCTGGACAGCTGCCTGACCGGCATGGGCCTGGTGATAAACCGGCTGGGATTCATAAACATGGGCCGCTGGCTGGGCAGGGGGTGCAAATCTGTGCATGTTCTCGGCCAGCTTGGGTTCATCGGTGCCGATACCTGTGGCAATAACCGTGATGCGGATTTCATCTCCCATGGTTTCATCAAATGTCTGTCCCCAGATGATTTCCGCATCATCGCCCACTTCCTGGTAAATCCGGTCTGATGCCTCGGTCATTTCATCCAGGGTCAGATCTGAGGAAGAGGTGATGTTCATGAGCACCCCTTTGGCCCCGGAAATGGAGATGTCTTCCAGGAGCGGATGGGAAATGGCTTTTTCCGCCGCTTCTGTGGCCCGGTTTTCTCCGGATGCAATGCCGATGCCCATGAGGGCCTTGCCCGCCTTCTGCATGGTGGTTTTGACATCGGCAAAATCCAGGTTGACATGGCCGGGCATCATGATCAGATCGGTGATGCCTTTGACGGAATGGTGGAGGATCTCATCCGCCTTGATGAACATATCCACCATTCGTGCCCCTTTGGGGGCAATCCCCCGGAGCCGGTCGTTGGGTATGGTGATAACCGTGTCAGTGATCCCATGGAGTTTTTCCAGTCCATCCAGGGCCTGGCGTTCCCGTTTTTTGCCTTCAAAGGAAAACGGTTTGGATGCCACCGCCACTGTAAGCACCCCGAGATCCTTGCAGATCTCAGCAATAACAGGGGCGGCACCTGTGCCGGTGCCGCCGCCGAAGCCTGCCGTAATAAAGACCATGTGGCTGCCCTCCAGGGCCTCTCTGATTTCATCCATGCTTTCCAGGGCGGCTTCTCTGCCGATACCGGGATCAGCACCTGCCCCTAAGCCTTCGGTAAGGGATTTTCCCAGTTGAATCTTGACTTCTGCATTGGCAGTTTCCAGGGCCTGGGCATCGGTATTGGCTACAATAAATTTGACCCCCTGGAGTTTTGCATTGATCATGTTGTTGACTGCATTGCCGCCTGCGCCACCAACACCGATAACCTTGATTTTTGCTGACGTGTTACTTTCCACATAAGAAAAATTCATTTCCACCTCCCTGTTTGTTTAAATGATATCCTTAAACCATTGTTTCATTCGTTTTAATATAGGACCCAGCCCGGAGGCCGGTGTTTCTGTGATGGGCATTTTGCAGGTGGCATTGCTGCCGAAGATCACCAGGCCTACGCCGGTGGCATAGGCGGGATTTTTTACTATGTCTTTCAACCCGCCGATTTTGTCGGGTTCACCGATTCTGATGGGAACATTGAAGACCGATTCCGCAATTTCCGTAACACCATCCATGACCACACTCCCGCCGGTGAGAACAAAACCCGCGGGAAAAGCGTTTTCCAGGCCGTTTGAAAAAAGCTCTTTTTTCAGAAGCGAAAATATTTCCTCCACCCGGGGTTCCAGAATTTCCGCCAGAATTGCCTTGGACAATTTTTTGGGCGCTCTGCCCCCTACGGCAGGTACTTCAATGGTGGCACCGTTGCCTACATGTTCCGGCATACAGGTGTCCGCAGGCCGATGGAGATGTCATTGGTCAGGTTGTGCCCCCCCACGGTCAATTCATAAATAAATTTTACATTGTTGTCCCTGAAAAGGGCTATGTCGGTTGTGCCGCCGCCCATATCAGCCACCACACAGCCCAGTTCCTTTTCTTCCGCACTGAGCACGGCCTGGCCGGATGCCAGAGATTCCAGTACAATGTCGCAAACCTCCAGGCCGGCTTTGTTGCAGCATTTTACAATATTCCGGGCAGAGGATACCGCGCCTGTGACAATATGGATTTTGGCCTCCAGGCGGATGGCGGTCATGCCCACAGGATTCTGAATGGATTCCATGTCATCCACAATGAATTCCTGGGGAATGACATGCAGAATTTCCCGGTCCGTGGGAATGGCAACTGCTTTGGCCGCATCAATCACCCGTTCCACATCATTCTGGGTAATTTCCCGGCCTTTGATGGCAATAATGCCATGGCTGTTGAATCCCTTGACATGGTTGCCGGCAATGCCCACATACACCGAGGAGATGTCACAGCCCGCCATAAGTTCGGCTTCCTGGACCGCTTTTTTTATGGAGTCCACGGTGGATTCGATATTGACCACAGATCCTTTGCGCAATCCTGTGGAGGGATGGGACCCCACGCCGATGACATTGATCTCGTCATCCAGCAGTTCCCCGACAACCGCGCAAATTTTGGTTGTTCCAATATCCAGGCCCACAATTATTTTTTCATTTACCTGCAAAATCAAACCCCCTTTTCTAAGTTGCGGTGCAGGGTATCCATGTCTTTTGTTTTGACAAAGACTGTATCAATATCAAACAGGTCCATGGCACAGATGGTTCTCCCGGGTATATTGGCAGTGATGTACCGGCTGATTTTCCGGGCCTTGATCAGTTTTTTGGGGTAATCGTCAAACCCCAGATGAAGGGGTATGAGGCTGTTTTCAGTCATGGGTGCCTGGTTGAAAACATCCGGCACCTGAATGGTGATACCCGTGTGTTCATCCCCTTTAATGGAAACGATTGTATGGGGAATCGGTTTGTGGAGAAGATCCAGAATGGAATTGAACAAAGGGCCCTGGAAAAGATACCGGTCTTCAATCAGGGTAAGATCCAGGCCCGTAATGATTGGCAGCTGTAAAATCTTGTCCTGAACCGGGTCATATTCTTTAAAAGGTTCTCCCTGGATATTGATGAGCATATCTGACAGATTTTCAATACACACAACGGCCAGGGGTTCTTGTTCAACAATGGACACTTCGAGGGTAAAAAACAGGGACCGGTTAACAGAAGCTGCTGCAATCCAGGGATGGGCGGCAATTTTCTTTTCCATGGCAAACAGGTTCACCCCGAAGAAATTGGCAGGTGCCTCAAGGCCGGCAAGGGCCAGTATCTCATCTTTTGACACCCGGTTTTCTCCGGATACGGCAACCTTTTTTATGGCAAAAAAAGGACTTTGCACCACCAGGTCATGGGCAAAAACAGCGGCAAGGCTTAACATACATACCAAGACAGGCAGGGCAGCTATTTTGAAAAACTTGTGTTCTCCGGTTTTCTGCCCGGGTTTCGGGTTTTCAGGATGTTTTTTGTACCGGTTCTGTCTGACTTTTTCATTCATCTGTTTTCCTCCCGTTTCCTGTCACCTTGACTTCTGTTTCAAGCATGATGCCGCAGCAGTCAAACACAGCCTTTTGAATCCGTGTTTTCAGCGCAAGGATGTCTTCGCAGGTGGCGCTGCCGCAATTGACAATATAATTGGCATGTATCTCAGACACACGGGCATCTCCGCAGGATGCACCTTTGCATCCGGCATCCTGGATGAGTTTGCCTGCAGAAAATTTTGGGTCCGGGTTTTTAAAAAAACATCCGGCACTGGGCAGGTGCATGGGCTGGGTGTTTTGTTTGTGTTTTACATTGGCAGCAAAGCGCTGTTGAATCGTTTTTGGATCTCCGGCTGTCAGCGCAAGGCCGGTTCTCAGTATCAGGTGGTTGTCCAGTTCAAGACAGCGGTAGGTGAATACAAGCTCTTGTTTTTTTACTTTTTTTAGAGTCAGGGTATCCAGGTCCAGAATATCCAGACAATGAATTTTTTTGCAGATACCCTGTGAGGCTGTGCCTGCATTCATCATCACCGCCCCCCCCATGGTGCCGGGAATCCCGGCACAAAATTCCAGGCCGGTCAGGCCGTGGGTTGCCGTGTATCTGCACACCGCTGACAGGCGTTCTCCAGCATCTGCCCATACAAGGATGGTGTTATCTGTTCCTTTTTCTGACCGGATTTCAGAAGTAAGATGCGTGGTCACAATAACAAGGCCCCGGATGCCCTGGTCTGACACCAGCAGATTGGAACCGCCCCCCACCACTGTTACCGGCACAGATGTTTTTTTGGCTGCTGCCAGGATTGCCAGCAGTTCCTGCCGGTTTTCCGGTAAAGCCAGCAGGTCTGCCGGTCCCCCCACTTTGAACCGGGTGTATTGTTTCATGGGGACATCTGCGGACACCTGAAATGCTTTTTTTATCTTTTGTATGCCGGAATACAGATTCATGTGATCCTATAAAATCTCCACCAGTTTTTCTCCCAGGGTATAAATGTCGCCGGCCCCCAGGGTAAGAACCATGTCATTGGGTTTGCATTTATGGGTGACCATGGACAAAGCCTGGGTAAAATCCGGGGCATAAGATACGTTTTTGTGCCCATGATCCTGGATGCCCCGGCAGAGAGTTTCAGAGCAAACCCCGTCAATGGGAACCTCACTGGCTGCATAGATTGGTACCAGGATCAGGATGTCGGACTGGTAAAAAGCACGGACAAATTCGTTGAACAATGCCCGGGTCCGGGTATATCTGTGGGGCTGGAATACGACCACCAGGCGTTTGTCCGGATAGCTTTCCCGCACCGCCTCCAGTGTGGCTAAAATTTCGGTGGGGTGGTGGCCATAATCGTCCATCACCATTATCCCTTTTTTTTCTCCTTTAATTTCCAGACGGCGCTTGACCCCTTTTATCTGTTCTAAGGCCTGTTTGATAATATCAAAGCCGATTTTCAACTCCAGGGCAGTGGCGATACCTGCCAAAGCATTCAAAATGTTGTGCTGTCCGGCAATGTTGAGAACAATTTCCCCAAGGTCCCGGGTTTGTTGGCAGACCATGAAATGGCTTTTGCCATTTATGAAGCGGATATCTTTGGCCCGCAGGTCTGCCTGGGCTGCCATGCCGAAGGTGGTGTGGCGGACAGTAACCCTGGGCAGGATATCCTGGATATGTTGATTGTCCAGACACAGAATGGCCAGGCCGTAAAACGGCACCGAGTTTATGAACTGGACAAATTTGTCCTTGATATCTTCAATATCTTTGTAAAAATCCAGATGCTCCAGATCAATATTGGTTACTGCAGCAATGGCCGGGGAGTATTTGAGAAACGAGCCATCACTTTCATCTGCTTCTGCCACGATAAAATCACCTTGCCCGTGGAGGGCATTGGTGTCCAGGCCCATGAGCAGTCCACCGATCACCACGGTTGGGTCCAGGCCTGCTGTGTTGAGAATCTGGGAAATCATGGCTGTGGTTGAGGTCTTGCCGTGGGCCCCGGACACGGCAATGGCATATTTTATACGCATGAGTTCGGCAAGCATTTCCGCCCTGGGGATGATGGGGATGGACAGTTCTCTGGCTTTTATCACTTCCGGGTTTTCCGGGGAGATGGCAGAAGAGGTGACAATGACATTGGCCCCTTTTACCTGTTTTTTGCTGTGGCCTTTAAAAATCATGGCCCCTTTGTCTGCAAGGCGCTGGGTGATGGCGGACAGTTTCAGGTCAGACCCGGATACAGTATATCCCAGGTTGATGAGCAGTTCTGCTATACCGCTCATACCGATGCCGCCGATGCCGACAAAATGGATATGGTAGTCAGTCTGGTACATGGGTCAGGTTTCCTTTATGTCTAAAATATGGGCGGCAATGTGCTCTGCTGCCCGGGGTCTTGCCATCTGTTTCATGTGGGCAGCCATCTTTTGCCGCTGGTCAGGATCAGACTTCAATGCCAGAACCGCCTGGCCCAGGACATGGCCCGACAATTTCTTGTCTGCCATGACAAGGGCTGCGCCTTTGTCTGCCAAAGACCTGGCATTAAAACTCTGGTGGTCATCTGCAGCATGGGGATACGGCACCAGAATGGCAGGTACGCCCTTGAGGGCCAGTTCTGAAATGGTGCCTGCCCCGGCCCGGCAGATGACCAGATCTGCTTTGTCCATAAGGGCCGGCATATTGTGGAAAAATGCCTGGACCCTGGCCCTTATTTTCAGGGATTCAAACGCTTTTTTGATGCGGGCTTCATCTGCAGTACCGGTCTGAAGGATGATAAACAGGTTTTTGGTGCCTGCCAGATCCTGTGCCATGTCATTCACCGCCTGGTTGATGCTGGATGCCCCCTGGCTGCCGCCGGTAACCAGAATGATAAAATCTTCTGGTCTGATATCTGAAAGCCATGGTGCTTCCATGTCCTGAACCGGGCCTTTTTCCCTGACCGGATTTCCCACAAAACGGGTTCTGGGATTATGGGCCATGCCCCGGGTGGATGGAAATGATGTAAAAATCGTACCGCAGAAACGGGCCAGCATCCGGTTGGTTATGCCCGGGATGGCATTCTGCTCCTGAATGGCGGTGGGCACCCTGAGAATCCAGGCAGCCAGCACCACGGCAAAGGAGGAAAATCCGCCTACCCCCAGGACAAAATCCGGCTTGAACCGCAGGATAATGACCACCGACTGGCACAAAGAGACCAGTACCATGGCAAGACCGTACAGTTTTGTAAAAATCCCTTTGCCTTTGACAGGGTGTGCACTGATAGATGTATGGTCAAAGCCATAGGTTTTTAAGGTGGAGACTTCAAAAGGGGTGTTGGTGCCCACAAACAGAATGTGCACCCCCGGCTGCAGTTTTTGCAGGGCCTGGGCCACGGCAATACCCGGAAACAGGTGGCCCCCTGTTTTTCCGCCGGCAATGAGGATGTTGTGCCTGGATGTCATGACCGGTCCTTTTTGTCTGCGCGGGTTGATGCCCCGATATTCATTAAAATGCCCATGGCTGCCATGTTGATCACCAGGGATGTGCCGCCGTAACTGATAAAAGGAAGGGTCAGGCCTTTTGTGGGAAAAACGCTCAAGGCCACCCCGGTGTTGATAATGACCTGCAGCCCCAGGTACAGGGTGAGCCCGGCTGCAGCTATGGCGCCGAACCTGGTGTCAGCGTTCTTGGCAATGTTGCAGCCCCTGACCAGGATAATACCGTATAGCCCCAGTATGGCCAGAACCCCGGTCAGGCCCAGCTCTTCTCCGATAATGGAAAAAATGAAATCCGTGTGCGGCTCGGGCAGGTAATGCATTTTCTGCATGCCCAGACCGATGCCCTGACCAAACAGGCCCCCGGAACCAAAGGCCTTGAGTGAGTGGGTTATCTGGTATCCGGCATTGAAGGGATCTTCCCAGGGGTTCAGAAATGTCAGAATTCTGGTAAATCTGTATTCTACTTTGTATACCAGAAAATAGGCTATCGGTATCACCAGGGGCAGCGGGCACAAAAGATGCAGTATCCTTACCCCGGCCACGAACATCATGCCCCAGCAGATCATTCCCAGAATAACA
>JAABSS010000478.1 GCA_011390235.1 Desulfotignum sp. | reverse complement strand
ATCGAAAACACATCCGGCATCCAGCGCAAAGGGCTGATTTTGTCTTCTATCATGCGATTCAAACAGCTGTGCAACCACCCGGACCAGCTGACCGGTTCCGGAGATTTTGCGGCAAACCACAGCGGCAAATTCCTCCGCCTGGCCGAGATCTGTGAAACCATCCATGACAAACGGGAACGGGTCCTGGTGTTTACCCAGTTCAAGGAGATGACCCGTCCCCTGCAGTCTTTTCTGGAAGCGATTTTTCACCACCCGGGACTGGTGCTTCACGGCAGTGTGTCCGTGGCAAAAAGAAAACAGCTGATCGCACAATTTCAGGATGAAACCTACTGCCCGTTTATGGTATTGTCGTTAAAAGCCGGCGGCGTGGGGCTCAATCTCACCCGGGCCAGCCATGTGGTGCATTTTGACCGGTGGTGGAACCCGGCCGTGGAAAACCAGGCCACGGACAGGGCCTTCCGGATCGGACAGGAAAAAAAGGTCTTGGTTCACAAATTCGTGACCAAAGGGACCATCGAGGAAAAAATTGACCGGATGATCCGGGAAAAACAGGAACTGGCAGACCAGGTGGTGGCTCCGTCCGGGGAAACCCTGGTCACTGAAATGGATGACAAAAAACTGATGGATCTGTTCCGGCTCTCCCTGCCGGGTTGATGCCTGAACAAGGACAATTGCCAAGGATTTCAACTATGTATCATTACCCCCCATATGTCAGTGTGGCCCAAAAAAAGGCCCGGGCGGAAAAAAAACGCACCGCCCTGAAAAAGAAAAACCCGGAGATTCAACCCGTGATCATCGAAGGAAAAACCCTGGCCAGAACCTGGTGGGGCAAATCCTGGAACCGGAACCTGGAACAGTATGCCGATTATGCCAACCGAATCGGCCGGGGCAGAAGCTATGTCCGGCACGGCGCGGTTCTGGACCTTCAAATCACACCGGGTACCATCAAGGCACTGGTGGCCGGGAGCGCTGGCCCGCCATACCGGGTTACCATCACCATCCAGCCGATCCCCAAAAAACAGTGGCACCATATCCAGGCCCTGTGCAAAGGCCAGATGGACAGCCTGAAACAGTTGCTGGCCGGGCAATTTCCCAAAACCCTGGAAGCGGTCTTCACCCGGAAAGGCGAAGGACTGTTCCCGGCACCGGAGGAGATCTCCCTGGACTGCTCCTGCCCGGACTGGGCCGTCATGTGCAAACATGTGGCAGCGGTATTGTACGGGGTCGGGGCCCGGCTGGACCAGGACCCGTCCCTGTTTTTTGTGTTACGCAAAGCCGATGTCAAAGACCTGGTGTCTGAAACGGTCAAAGCCGGCAAAAAAGAGCTGCTGACCCGGTCCAGGCAGAAATCTTCGCGCATCATGGAGGACCAGGCAGGCCTGTCCGCCCTGTTCGGGATAGACCTGGAGAAGGGTGCGGCCCCTGATGAACCGCCTGCCCCCTCAGAACCACCGTCACGGAAAATCAAAAATGCCGCCGGCGTTGAAACCTTTTTCAAACGGCGGACAAAACGGCTCACCCAAGTGGCTGAAGTGATCGAAAAATCGGACATGGATCCCCAGAAGGTCAGAAACATCCTGTTCCGCCTGGTACAGCTGGGCAAACTCGAACGGGTATCCCGGGGGGTCTACCGGTGGGCCAGGTGATCTGAAACCTGTCTGTTTTAATTATTAAAACAGACATATGTGAAATAATATAAACAATTACAGTTTGTATTAAACGGTTCTTTAAGGTATAATACAAACCATGATTGATGATAATGAAAAATCCGCCCTGGAAAACCTGGGCCGGCGTTTGAAAACAGCCAGGCTGGAACGAAATGATTCCCAGAAAGAGTTTGCATGGCGGATAGGGGTCTCCATTCCCACGCTGCAAAACATGGAGCAGGGTAAACCCACTGTGGCGATAGGCACCTGGGTAAAAGCACTGGCGATTCTTGACAGACTCGATGATCTGGATCATTTGTTCACACCCGGAGAATCATTATTTGCACAGCATGAAAGAATCAAAAAAACAAAAGGCCGGCAGCGTGCCAGGAGGAAAATATAATTGCTTCATCTTGATGTAATCATCATTTTCCCAAACAGCCTGAAAATAAAATGCGGCGAGATTATCACCGGAACCCCGGAAGCAAACGGCAGGATTAAGGGGGCATTTCGCTATACACCGGAATATTTACAGCATCCTGATGCGTTTCCACTGGATCCTGCCAACCTGCCGCTGACCCCGAAAGAATTTCCATCCAATCGGCCCCAGGGGATTCACGGGGTTTTTGAAGATGCCCTGCCGGATGACTGGGGCAGGAAAATTCTGGCACGTAAAGCAACCCTCCCCCCCGGTGAACAAACAGAACCCAGATTACTTGAAGCCCTTGGTAACAGCGGCATGGGAGCACTCTGTTTTGAAACCGGCAATTCAATCAGGACACAGGACCCCTCTGCTGATATTCTGAATCTGGAACAATTACTTGAACTGGCAGTAAGGTATGATGCCGGCGAACAATTGAGCGATCAGGAATTTTGCTCATTGGCCATTTACGGCAGTTCTCCCGGTGGTGCCAGGCCAAAATCACTTGTTCGGGATAAAGACAATTCCCTGTGGCTTGCAAAATTTCCTAAACACAACGACCATTTTCATGTAGAACAAATAGAAGCGGCTACATTGAAACTGGCCGAAAATTCTGGCGTAAAAGTGCCGGAGTTCAAAATCCTCACCGCGGGTTCCCGGAAAGCGTTACTGGTGAAACGGTTCGATGTGGCTGACGATGGTGGCAGATACCATATGATCAGCATGAAAACAGTGTTAAATGCCCAATATCATGCATGGTACGAGGATATTTTCAAGGCCGTAAAAAAATACAGTATCCAGCCATCGCTTGATATCCCGGCATTGTTTCGGCATATGGTTTTCAATGCCGCCATCGGCAACACCGATGATCATCTGAAAAATTTTTGTATGCTCCACAAAGAAACCGGTTATTGTCTGTCTCCTGCTTATGACCTGCTGCCAGATATTCATGGGAAACGATCTCACGCACTGTCATTTCCAAAGGGAGCCGGAGAATTTTCACCTAACAGATCTGTGTTTCTTGCATACGCTGCCGACCTGAACATAAAAAAACCCGATCACATCATCGATGCAATTATCCGGGCGCTGTCGGCCTGGCAGGATGTATATGCAGCGTATGATGTACCGTATACGGAGATTCAGAAGTTTGACCGGGATATCAGTTACCGGCTGGATAAATTGAAATAATAAGCTGAAATTGATTATGGCAAGTCCCATGACTGACACCACCCTTGCATATTACACCGCCTTCTGGAGCTGGGGTGCGGTTCCGGCAGGGATGCCGCGCACACGCTGGCCAACGGATTCGACGTGATTGCCTCGGATGCGGTCCAGGAGATGATCGATGCGGCCGCCACCTGCCACCCTGCCCTTGCCGGCCGCCTCTGCCGCATCTGCCTGCCCCGGGACCTGACTCCCTCCCTGGGACCCTTTGACGGGGTGTATTCCGTTGCCACCTTCATGCACTTGACCCGGCCTGCCATCCAGGATGTCTTTTACAGGATCCGCCATATTCTCATCCCCGAAGGCCGCCTGTTTTTTTCCGTGCCCCTGCACCGGGACGATGTCCAAGCTGATGAATGCGATGCCAAAGGCCGCCGGTTCACCGCCATGACCCATTCCGCCTGGACCGGCATCTGCCGGCACACCGGGTTTGACATCATCACCTCCACCATCTCATCCGACGGGCTGGGCCGAAAATCTTTTGCCTGGCTCAACTGCCTGGCCGTTTCCATCAAAAATCAGCCGAAAACAACATAACCGATTGATTACATTCGGCAATCACCAAACTCCCCAACCACAACCAGGGAAAACGAGGTCTTCTGGCAATTATGTTCTATAAAATATATTGATCTGAAAAGTCTTCCCGGCTATCCGTCACCAGCCGGGACATCCCCTTTATGATATGGTCCCGGACAGTGACGATATGATACCGCAGGGCATCCTTTACTCCCTTTTCATCGTTTTTTTCAAGGCAGTCAAGGATATCCATGTGTTCGTTCAATGACGTATCCATGACGCTGGAAAAATAGAGATTCCGGCTGTATCGGAGCAGTAGAACATCAAAAAGCTCCTGAAGCATCTTCAACTGAATTCTGGTATCTGCCAGAGAGGCCAGGCACATGTGGTATTCCATATCCGTGAGGATGCGCTTGTAATAATTGTCCTCTGCCACGGCACCCTCATATTTCTCCATGGCAGCCCTGATTTTTTTTATGCCGGCTTCATCGAGGCGGGCCATGGTTTCAGAGACCAGGGCCACCTCAATCAGCAGCCGGGTATTGTACACCTCTGCAATTTCCTTGAGACTGATTTCGTTGATATAATATCCCCGGTTGGGTTCATGCCGGACAATATTTCTGAATTCCAGCCATTTCAATGCCTGGATCACCGGGGTCATGCTCACACCGATACGCCCGGCCAGATCTTTGTATTTAATTTTCTGTCCCGGATGGATCTCGTTGTAAAACAGCATCTGCCGGATGGCGTTGTATGCGGTTAAGGTCAGATCCGATTTTCCAGCTGTTTTATCTGGTTTTTCTGACATGGGTATCCTGTTTGTCTGGAGTGTATTATTCATATTTTTATTAAATATTTTATCAAATTACAAGAGCCAAATTGTCTATCGATTTTTTTACCAAAAAGGCTTGACAATCAAAAACAACTCTGAAATATTTTTAATAAATTATTTGATTAAATATTTTTTTTAACTTCACATGGTCATGTGATACTTGCAGGAGACCCTCCATGATCGGGAGCCACGTTATCGTCAAAATGCTGGAAGCCTATGGGGTGAGCCATATTTTTGGTGTCCCCGGAGATACCAGCATCTCTTTTTATGAGGCACTCCATGACAGCCGGGACCGGATCGGGCATATCATGGCCAGAGATGAACGCTCCGCCTCTTTTATGGCGGATGCCTATGCCCGTCTGAGCCACAAACCAGGCATATGTGAATGTCCCAGCGGTGCCGGATCACTTTATACCGTTCCCGGTGTTGCCGAAGCCAATGCCTCTGCCATCCCGCTCATCGCCATCACCTCGGATATTCCCCTCGCTGGAGAAGGCAGGCAGACCATCACTGAACTGGATACCCAGGGTCTGTACGCTTCCATCACCAAATGGGCCGCCCAGGTAAAGCATGTGGATAAAATCCCGGAAATTCTGCGGCGGGCGTTCCGTATGGCCACGAGCGGCCGCCCCGGAGCCGTCCATCTGACCGTCCCCCAGGAAGCGCTGAAAGGCCGGTTTTCCAAAAACGCCTCCGATATTTACGGGGAACCCCAGTGCCGCACCTATCCGGCCTATCGCACCAGGGGCGGGCGGACTGAACTGGAAGCCCTGGTATCCAGTCTGCTGGCCGCCCGGCGCCGGGTCATCATTGCCGGCGGCGGAGCCAACCATTCCCAGGCAGGGGCTGCCATCCAGTCCCTGGCAGAATGGCTGTGCACACCGGTAGTGTCCACCATCTCCGGCCAGGGCATCATGCCGGATGACCACCCCCTGGCCATGGGGGTGATCGGTGACAACGGCTTTCACCCCCATGCCCACCGGGCGGTAGAAGAGGCAGATACCCTGCTGTACATCGGATGTAAAATGGGATCTGTGTCCACCATTAACTGGTCCATGCCGTCCAACCCGGAAAAGCGCCGCATCCTCCAGATCGATCTGAACCCTGACATGCTGGGAAATAATTTTCAAAACACCGTCAGTATTGCCGGTGATGCCCGGTTGATCATCGAAGATTTGTGCGTGTTGATCAAAGGCCGGACATCCTGTAATAGTGCATCCGCATGGGTGGACAGTATGAACCGGGAACGGCAAGCGTTCTGGAAAGAGGCGGACAGCTGCTTCCGGGCGGATACCACCCCGTTAACCCCCCTGCAGGTGATCGCGCAATTGAACCGCCATCTCCATGACCCGGCCGTGGTGATCGCGGATGCCGGTACCCCGACCCCGTATATCACCCGGTATTTGCGCTTGGCCGCACCCGGCTCCCGGTTTATCATCCCCCGGGCCTATGGTGGACTGGGATATGCCATCCCCGCCGTGGTCGGCGCCCATTTTGCCCGGCCCGATGTGAGGCTGGTTGGACTTTTCGGGGACGGCTCCCTTGGCATGTCCGCCGGTGAGCTGGAAACCATTTCCCGACTGAACATTCCAGCGGTGCTGATCCATTTCAACAATGCCGCGTTCGGCTGGATCAAGGCCCTGCAGAAACTGCATTGCAGCGAAAAATATTTTTCCGTTGATTTTAATGCCAATGACCCGGTCAAAGTGGCCCAGGGATTCGGACTGCACGCGGTATCCATTGATACACCCCAAGAACTCGAAGCCGCTTTTAAAAAAACATTTGACCGCCATTCCCCCATTTTTCTGGATATTAAAACGCTGCCGGAGTCAGATGACCTACCGCCGGTCTACTCCTGGACAGCCGGGCAAAAGCAGTTGTAACCCCGGCCAAAACAGCCGGTTAACCATATATCAACCTTAATTTTACTGGAGAAAACCCATGAAACATGCATTGATTTACACCGCGATCCTTTTGGCAGCCGTTTGCATGGCACTGCCTGCAAACACCATGGCAGATGATTACAAGGTCACCACACCCACCACCATGACCTGGGTGGCCGGAGGTGTCGGGGGCGGCTGGTATGTCCAGGCCGGAGGTATCGCCCGGATGATCGCGGAAGCGGAACCCAACCTGATCCTAAAAGTGATCCCCGGCGGCGGGGTGGTCAACCCGGTGCGGGTATCCAATCACAAGGACGACCTGGGCTGGGGAATCACCTTTGTGGACAAGATGGCGTTCAAAGGGCTGGCCCCGGTCTACAAAAAACCCAACCCTGATGTCCGGGCAATGGGCGGCATTTTCGGCATTTATCACATCCATGTGCTGGGTGCGGCTGACGAGGGAATCGCCACCATGGCCCAGCTGGCCGACCATGTCAAAAACGGAGGTAAAGTCAAAATAGCGGCCCCCATGAAAGGGACATCTGACCTGCCGTTGATGAAAACTATCCTTGATTTTTACGGCATCTCCCTGGATGACATCGAGAAAGCCGGGGGTAAAGTGTTCCATGCAGTATATTCAGACATGGTCAATCTGTACAAGGACAAACACGTAGATTTTGTTTTCACCCATCTGGCTCTGCCGGGCGCGGCCATAACCGAGATGACCGTGAGCCGGGATTCTTCTTTGATCGCATTGTCAGACGTCTGCATTGACCATCTCCACACGGAACTGGGAACCCTTTCCAGGGATTCCGGCAGAAGCCTGATCCCCACGGGCACATACAAAGGCCAGACAAAAGATATTCCAACGGTGGTATCGGCCGGCGAACTGATCATCAACAAAAATGTACCTGATAACGTGGCATATACCATCATTAAAATCATTTGTGAAAACACGGATGAACTCTATAAAATCAATCCGGCCAACAAAAACTTCAAACCGGAAACCGGATGGAAGAATGTGGCGCTTCCCCTTCACCCGGGGGCAGAAAAATACTATAAAGATGCCGGATATATGAACTGACCTGTCTGGGTACATGACAGGCAGCACCGGAACCGGTTGCGGCGGCCGGGCGTGGACAGCACCCGGCCGCCCATGAAAGGGCAAAATCGATGAAACACCTGAATTCATGGCAGGATAAGGCCATTGGGTCCTGGCTGGTGATAATTTCCATTTTTCAGCTGTATACCGCCACTGTCGGCATTTTCCAGCCCCGGATCCAGCGGGGCATTCACCTGCTGTTTCTGCTGCCGGCCGCCTTTATTTTGTTTCCATCACTCAAAAAAAATACCCATAAAGGCGTTGGGATCGTGAACTGGATACTTGCGGCCGTCTCTATTTTTCCCCCGCTGTATATCGTATATTTTCATGACCGGCTGACAGAACGTCTGGAATTTGTGGATGAGGTTTTGCCCATTGAAATGCTGCTGGGCGGTGTCATGATCCTTTTGCTTCTTGAAGCGGTTCGTCGAGCAGTGGTGCCGGCCATGGCAATTCTGATCGCCGTTTTTTTTGTCTACCTTTACGCGGCCCCTTACCTGCCCGGGGTGTTTTATGCCAAGCCTATCTCGCTGGCGGAAATTATTGAAATGCAGTTTCTAATTACCGATGCCGGTATTTTTGGTTCCATTACCGGGGTGTCTGCCACCTTTGTCGCATTGTTCGTAATTTTCGGGGCGTTCATGGAAGTCACCCGGACCGGACAGTTCTTTACCGACCTGGCCTGCCGGGTTGCCGGGAAAAGCCACGGCGGGCCGGCAAAAATTGCCGTAATTTCATCGGGCCTGTTCGGCTCCATATCAGGGGTGGCGGCAGCCAATGTTTACGCCACCGGCGTTTTCACCATCCCCTTGATGAAAAAACTGGGATACCGGCGGCGATTTGCCGGTGCCGTGGAGGCCGCCGCCTCCACCGGTGGCATGCTCATGCCCCCGGTGATGGGGGCTGGCGCCTTTGTCATGGCCGAAATAACGGGCATCTCCTACATCAGCATTGTCATTGCTGCCATGCTGGGGTCTATCCTGCTTTATGCCAGCATGGTTATCCGGGTCCATTATACCGCCCTGCGGGAACACCTGTCCGGCGTCAGTTCCTCGGATATGGTTTCGTTCAAACAGATTGCCAGAGATTCCTACCTGCTGATCCCCATGATTCTGCTGGTGGTGCTGCTCCTGAAAGGATACTCTCCTTTTCTGGCAGCCAATGCCGCAATCCTGGTGACCTTTGTCATCAGCTTTGCCAAAAAGCAGACAAGGATGACACCTGCCAGAATCTGGTACACCCTCCG
>JAABSS010000477.1 GCA_011390235.1 Desulfotignum sp. | reverse complement strand
TCGCCATTTTTTAATCGATGTTGGGTCATCCGGTTGTAACAATTGTTTAAATCAGGTATTGATATGTGAGACTACAATAAAACAGAATTAAATTTTTACAATATCCAGGCTGAAAAATTTTATTATTCAAGGAAGCATTTACATGACAAACCCGTTTGTGTGGATCCTGATACCGGCATTTATTGTCGGTGCCTGTGTGGGCAGTTTTTTAAATGTCTGTATCCACAGGATCCCCCGCAAAAAATCCATTGTATCACCCGGCTCTGCCTGTCCGGCCTGCAACAAGCCTATTCCCTTTTATGCCAATATCCCCCTGGCAGGCTTTTTTGTTTTAAGAGGGCGCTGCCTTTTCTGCCGCTCTGCCATTTCCTGGCGCTATCCGCTGGTGGAAGGCATCACAGGTATTGCCGGTGCGCTCATCTTTTGGCGCTTTGGCCTGACACTTGAAGCAGGGGTCTGGTTTTTCTTTGTGGCCACCTTGCTGCTGGTATCTTTCATTGATCTGGATTTCCAGATCATTCCAGACTGCATCAGCATCCCCGGGATTTTCCTGTTCAGTGTCCTGGCATATTTTATTCTGGACATGCCGTTATCCGCCATAGGATACGGTATTCTGACCGGCGGAGGCATCTTGTATGCTGTGGCCCTGGTGTATTATCTGGTACGCAGGCAGGAGGGCATGGGCGGGGGAGACATCAAGCTGCTGGCCATGATCGGGGCTGCCACCGGCGTACCCGGGGTGTTGTTCACCCTTTTTGCCGGATCTGTTCTGGGCACCATTGCCGGCATCACAGCAATGCTGGTCACCCCGAAAAACGGCGGACAGATGAGAATTCCTTTTGGTCCGTTTCTATCAGCCGGAGCAATACTCTACGTTTTTTGCGGAAATTTTCTGATCACCTGGTATTTGTTATAATCTGGACCTGATTTACCGGCTGTAACATACTTCAATCACCACCTTGCCCATGGTGGTTTTAAATGGCAGCACCAGCACAGGACTGGTGGATGCAATATGCTCAACAGGCTGTTCCGGGCCCTGGCACACCCGGATAAACTTTACCTTTATTTTTTTTCCCTGTTCTGCAATTTTCGTGGTCACATGACCTGCCACCATGTTACTGATCTCCCCCACTGCATCAAATATTTCCTCATCGATCCGGGTCATATCCTCCCCGAACATGGCAGATACAATGCCAAGGATGCTGGATTCAGTAAATGAGATGGCAGCAGATCCTTCAAGATCTCCTGTGATTTCCAGCAACCCTGAAATATCTGCCAGCGGTTTTGTATCGGTTTTTAAAAAAGGGGGATCTGGTTTCACCTTTACGGAAGCTGTGGTAGCAAGAATGTGCAAAGTGCCTTCAACAAATGGATTGACAAGGATTGCGTCCATATTTTCCTCCTGTTTTGCTCAACCTTACGTCTTTTCCGCAAACAGGACAATGAATTTTTCAAAAAAAGTCAATAAATACTTGACACGCACTTCTCAACGACGTAACGTACGCTCAAAAGCTGCTTCAAGTGAGTTTAATCCCATGCAATGCGGTTTTGAAAAGCAAATTCAAAATTTTGCATTTTCCAGAACCAAAAAAAAAGGAGTGATCAAGATGAACAAAGGCGATTTAATCAACAAGGTTGCAGAAGAACTGGACAGTAAAAAAGATGCCCAAGCAGCAGTCGACTGTATGGTCAAAGCCATTACAGATGCGCTTTCAAACAATGACTCTGTAACCCTGGTTGGCTTTGGAACATTCAAGACAGCAGAAAGAAAAGCAAGAAAAGGCAGAAATCCCCAGACCGGAAAAGAAATTGACATTCCTGCCAGAAATGTTCCCAAGTTCATTCCCGGCAAAGCCCTGAAAGAAGCTGTAAAGTAAAAGTTTATCATTGTGTTCCTCCGTTCAGGCAGTATTGATATTCAGACACAATACTGCCTGAACGGTTTCTGACCCCCATGAAATTTGATTTCAAAACCATATTTGTGCCCTCCACGGGTGTGGATCTGGTATTCAATTTGCAATCACCAGCACCTACATCACGGCCAAGCATTCTTTTTGATGCCGATTACAAGGCCCATACGGTTACCATTGCCCAGCCTTTTGTTCCTGTTTTATCCACCACCCGGTTTGACACCCTTCATTTGACCACCATTGTTTTCGACAAACAGCAGAAAAGGCGTATCGGAACTGCATGTCGTCCGGACCGGTTCATCGACCGGTACAGCCTTGCAGGCAAGGGCGTATCCAAAGCACTGGTCCTGCAGTGTGAACCGCCGGTATTTGAAATCAATATCAGATCCGCCTTCCGCCTTCCTTTAGGCAGCCGCCATCTTGTCAGAGCAAAACTGGTTTTTCAGCAAACCCAATATTATACTGCGGCAGATTTTAAAATACGGGACATCTCTTTTGCCGGTATCGGGCTGATGATTCCCAAAAAAGTCAAAGCCGGGACCAACCCGCTTGCCAGCCTGAAGCGCAATGATATCCTGCCCATGGGTTTGGTGCTTTTTGATTCGGACAAAAATGACCCTATGGGCGCGTTTCCTGTTAAAACAGTGGTCAGGCGTATCAACACGGATTACTCTGAAACACATACCCTGGCAGGACTGAAAATCATCCAGATAAGCCGTGACCATGAGATGGTACTTAACAAATTCATCCACGAAGCCCAGATCGCTGAAATAAAAAGACTCAGTGCATTGCGTTGATTACAAAGTGGTTCTTGCCGGGCATTGGTTGGTTTAGTCAGCCTGCCAGGGTCTCAAGATATGCCTTTATACGGGCCAGAGCGGTCCGCTGGCGTGCCCCACCAAGTCTGCTGGGATCTGCCTGCATCTGCCCCAGATGGGACATGGCCCGGGACAGGGTGTATTTTTCATCGTTGCGATATCCTTTGATCTGACCTTCCTGTGTTGTCAAGCGATTCATGTGGTTTTCAAATTCCGTCGGTGCGGCCATATTATAGTTGCGGGCCAGGATCCTGGCACCAAGGGTTTTGATCCGGGGACATTGCAGGGCGTTCAGAACAGCTGCCGCTGCATCAGGACTCATGCCGGAAAAAGGCCCTGATGCATGAAACCTGGCGATTTCTTTTTTTTCCGCTGAAGAAAAAAACCCGTCCTGGTACAGGGCGGCATCCGGATCAATGTCCGGTATCAATGGATATGCATAGGCAAGATGGGTATCAATGGTGGCAAAAAATCGCTCTGGGTCAGACTGAAATGCGCGGATCATTTCACCGGCAATATCGCGGGATTCAGTTGAAAGACGCTGCTTGAAACGGTCCAGACAAGGCAGCAGCAGCCACTGGTCTGCCGGTTTTTTTCTTATCGGCGCCCACGAATAAAGTTCGGTGTCCGGATCGATTTCCAACCATTGGGGCTGATCCAGGCGAATCCAGAGATGCTGGTTCCCATAGGGGATGGAATCGCCGATATGAAGTACCGGTGCCAGATAGCCGGCATCCGGGCCAAAAACAGACGAGACCATGATACCGGTGCGAAAAGTCCGGTTTCCTATCTGACAGGTTTTGGAAATCGAATCCATTCTGGATATGTCTGTATGTTTATCAAAAAACCCCAGGGCATAGTCCCAGATATCCGGCTGGGACAAAAAAGACTGGCTGAGGGCCTTCAGGGCCTCCACATCCGCCATTGCTTCATGGGCATGCCCTGATGATGTGTCAAACCGGTTTTCCCGGGCAATCAATTCCAGTTTCAGACTGGGCCGGCCGTTTTCCAGGCAGGGCCAGGTGATAACCTGGCCGCAGAAAATTTTGAACAGCGCTGCCACAGGCAGGATATCCGCCCTGGAACAGCCATTGGCATACTGATGGGCATAAGGATCCAGCAGGTTACGGTAAAATAAAAATCGCAAAAACTCATCATCAAATCCCAGGGAGTTGTACCCAATGCTGCAGGTATCCGGGGTATTGAAAAGTGTGTGCAGCTGCCTGGCTGCAGCATATTCGCACAGGCCCCGGCCCAGATCCTCAGGGTTCAGGCAATTGGTAACAAAGGCATGGGGGGATGGCACAATATCTTTGCGCATCTGTATGGTGAGACTGGTTCTGTCAATTTCATGCAATTGTGTGTCGGTGCGGATGGCGGCAAAGGTCAGAATCTGATCAAAGGCGGGATGAAGACCCGAGGTTTCCAGGTCATAAAACAGATAGGTTTTCATGCGCTTTTAGCTGTTAGCTTTTAGCTTTTTTATAAAAGGGAACAAACCAACATCTGTTCCCTTCTGCAGTAAAATAACAAGGACGCTTATCTTTTTGAAAACTGAAAACTGGCTCTTGCGCCTTTTTTTCCGTATTTTTTACGCTCTTTCTGCCTGGAGTCCCTGGTCAAAAAACCGGCGCTTTTCAGTACGCCTCTCAGATCCGGGTCCACTATTACCAGTGCCTTGGACAATCCCTGCCGGATGGCGCCGGCCTGGCCTGTCTGGCCGCCGCCCAACACATTGATCCTGATATCAAAGGCATCATCCAGCTGTGTCAGAATAAGGGGAGAGGTCAATGCATCACGGTTCACACTGATATCAAAATAGTCATCCATTTCCCGGCTGTTCACCATAATTTTACCGGTACCAGGGACAAGCCACACTTTGGCCACAGAATTCTTCCGTTTTCCTGTGGCGTAGAATACGTTTCCACTTTCCATTGATATAATCGCGTCCTTTTTCCTTAAATTTGTACTGGTTCAGGCTTCTGGGCAGCATGCGGGTGCTGATCGCCTGCATATACAAACAGTTTTTTGTTCAATTTTCTGCCAAGTCTGTTTTTGGGCAGCATCCCCTGGATCGCCTTTTTGATCACCTGCTCTGGGTTTTTCTCAAGTAATTGTCCAGCTGTCCGGGATTTAAGACTGCCCACATATCCGGAATGGCGGTAATAGGTTTTGTCGTCCAGTTTGCTGCCTGTCAGGCGGATCTTATCCGCATTGATCACCACCACCCAGTCACCCATATCCACATGGGGGGTAAACAAGGGGCTGTGCTTTCCCCGAATCCGGTAAGCCACCTGTGATGCAAGTCTTCCCAAAACCTGGTCTGTTGCATCAATCACACACCAGTTCTCTTTGTTATCTGTTCTTTTGGCGCTGTACGTATATTTTTTCATGATTCCCAATGCTCCTGATTCATAAATACAATCCAAAACTTTTATACGCTATTGCAGTGCATGTCAAGCAAAATCTATAATTCAATGTGTTTTTCCGTCTTTAAATCAGCCAGGGAAGCAGTATCCCGGGAGTTTTTCGTCATCCTGGAGGCATTCTTGCAGCTGACTTCCGCATTCAGGATGCCACCGTTTTCCACAATCAGATCCTGGCATTCAACTTTTCCGGCACAATTGCCGGTGCTCAAGATGATCAATTCTTTGGAGGCAGATAATTCGCCTGTAAAATTTCCGCCTATGGTAATGGAAGATACCGTGGTTGCACTGGAATTGACCTGCCCGTCCTTGGCAATGATTACCACATCTCCGTCAATGGTCCCTGTGACCTGGCCCCTGATAATAAGTTTTCCACTGCTGGATATGGAGCCGTCAATCTTCAGTTCCTGGTCGATGATGGATAGGTTTTTCATATTTTTCTTTGCCACTGCCCGTCTCCTTACCTGCTTATAATTGCTTATAACTGCATATCAATATAGAGTTTGCCCACTTCCTTGTCTTCCAGTGTGGTAAGCACATGGTAGTGTCTGCCTTTTTTGTCTCTGGAAAACCGGGGCATAAGCACTCCGTCAGCCCCTGTATCAATGGAGTATCCCCTGTCTTCCCCTGAATTAAAACTCTTGTTACCCACAAATCCTTTGAAATTCACCACATAGCTTGCAGGGTCCACAGGGCTGTTCAACACATCTTCGATCACCAGAATATCGCCATGATCCAGGGTGATACGGCTGTAATTGTCAACAATCTTCTGTTGTCCGTTAACCAGAAGTTTATACTGGATGTCTGTTTTTTTTTCGGCACTGTCTGTTACTGCCAGACGGGTCGGCACATCTTTCCCTGGTTCATCTATATCCAGAAACACACTGCCGCAGGCATAAAAATCTTTTTTTGCTTCAATGCGGGTGGAGGCATGGATCTGAATCTTTTTTTTCATGTCGTTGAAACTGCTGCCCACCCCTAAAATATTCACACTCAACCCCCGTTCATAATTGGCCACCACATCGAGCACCTGGACGGTATCCCCTTTCCGGATCCTGAGCCGCTGCATTTTTCCCACCACAACAGGAATGGAGTCATTTACCGATATGATCATGTACTGCATCAGCGGTTTTTTCAAATCAACCCCCGGGGTTTCCGGAATGATATCCAGAACCGCCATAAACCCGTTGATGGCATCGATCATCTGGCGGACCTTCTGCTCCAGGGGAAGGGATTTTGCCGATTCAACACCAAAGGCCGGTATCCTGCAGATGTCTGCGGCATAAAAAGTGGCGGAACGGCGCTGTTCCTTATGGCGGGTATCTGCCTGGCCGGTTCTGTGGTTGTTGAAATGAAAATGGTAAAACGGATCATCAATGTTCTGGTTGATTTTTTCGATCACCATCTCTGCCATGGCAGACAGGTCCACAGGGGAGCCGTTTTTGGCCGGATCCAGAAAGTTATTGTCGGCAATAATGGACTGCCCGTACCTCTGGGGATTTTTCATCCGACTTTCCCAGACAGGCGAATATATGCCTGATCCTTCATGGAGGTTCAAAAAGCAGTCGCTTTCACAGATCAGTTTTTTCAACACATGCACCACCCTGGTTTCATAATTTACCACATGGTCATCTGAAAACTTTCTGTTCATATCCTGGTTGATCTGTCTTTCCCTTTTAAGAATGGAAGGAAAATTGGCCCTGGGTACCACGATGAGATTTCCCGTTTTCAGGGAAAAATCAACATAGGAATCAGCCGCCAGAAACCCGCAGGGTTCATCCCCTTGTATCCCGCCGATGATGAGCAGCGTTTTCCCGGGTTTTGATCCTGATATGCGGTATACGTGCAGCTCATTTTCCTGCCCCTCGAAATACACCGTGTGGGTGCGCCGGCCGGCCTGGGCCGGCTGGCAGATGAAAGCCGCCGCCATTGCCAGGATGAAAACTGTTTTTGATACAAACGGTATCATCCCAGATCTTCCTCTCCAATGTCAATATCGCTTTGAAACATCAATTCTCCCTGGTCATTGAAAATGATAATTGATGCAGTAGTGAAAAATGCCTGGCCAGGTATATTTTTTATCCTGAACTTCACCGGTTTGAAATGGGCAATGGAAAAATACTGACCTTTTTTTGTGTGAGATGGTATGCCTTTATCCAAAGGAGAACTCGGAACCACCAGCCACTGGTCCGTATCTTTTTTTGTGGACTGGCTTTCAGGTTTGAGGATGGTAAAAATATGGCCGGACACCTCCCCCGGCTTTTCTGACACATTCCGAATATCAAAGCGGACCAGCAGGTCCCCCTGGCCCCTGTCCCTGGTTACGGAAAATTTTTCTATATCCACCTTTCCCGCCTCTTTGGCAACAATGGGGGTCCCAGAATCTTCCTGCTGCTGTACAACTGATGGTTCTTCCTGCGGCATGCCGGCATCTGCATCTGTGTCTGACATATCTTTTGTATCCTGAGCGCTTTGTGCCTGGATATGGGATTCCTCCTGTTCTGCATCATCTTTATTTTCCCCGGTATCCGGAACAAAATCTCCAGAATCCGGGTCTGATACCCCTGATGCAGTGTCCGGATCATGGCCTGACATGACCAAGCGTGCCATCAGGGTTTCTTTGTCACGGGTCAACGCTGCTACCCGGCTTTCCAGGGTTGCTGTCCGGGATGCCAGTTCCGTGTTTTCTCTGGACAGCTTATCAAAAAGTGTGAAAAAACCCCCCGCTGCCGCCAGACAGGCCAATGTTGTGCACAGCAGCAGAACCAGAAGAGATTTCAGGTATCCACCGGGCTTTACCCCGCCCATGTCATCCACGATGAGCACGCGTTTGTTTTTATTTTTTTTATGGGGAGCGGGTTTTGACCGGGCTATTTCTCTTTCCAGTTCTCTCGAAATATCTTCCATACCCCATCCTTTTTGACAAGTGTCAACTGTTTAATGCCCGTGGTTGAAAATCCGCTGGATTCATAGGTCTGAAAAAACCGTATCTCCAGCCCGTTTTTGTTTTTAATGATCGTAAAATCTCTGCCTGTCACCTTGATATAGCTGTACTTGCCGGAAAGCTGTTTTTTGCGGTTCATCCACTGGCTTTTGTTCATACCGTCGCTATAAAACCCGGGGGCATAAAATGCGGCATAGGTATCCATATCTTCGGCTGACCAGGCAGCCAGCCACTGGTCGACCATCTCCAGGGCAGATGCGTGGTCATGTCCGGGCGCTGTTTTACCGGCAGATGCGTGCAGCACTGAAGCCCCTGCCACCAGAGGCGCCGGGCTTTTCTCATGGGATTTTTCCAGTACCTGGAAGGTATCTCCTGTAATCTGCAGATCAGGGGAATTCGCCTTCTGGACAAACAACTTGCGTTTGCCCAGAAACTGCCGGGTATCCTTGCGTACAAGCCAGAAATCCATCAACACCACCACCATGTCCCGGTGCTGGTAAATCCCTGTGTCAGATGTCTGGATATAAATATTTTCTGCGGGATCTTCCGATGTTTTTCTCAGCTTTACCCAGGATTCCCACCAGGATATATCCGGCAGATACCCGGGGCCGTAAAATGACAGATACTGGTGGTAGCTGCCGGTGAGATGGGCCTGGATCCAGTTGTTCACAAAAGACAGAATCCGGTCTTTTGTCTGCTGCTGCGCTTCGGGTGTTATATACGCTATTTTTTCCACAATGACCAGCGGGGTGGCATGCAAAGTGATATAATCGGAAAGCTTGAGCACATCGTCATTTTCAACGGCAATGCACCCGTTGGTATCCATGG
>JAABSS010000476.1 GCA_011390235.1 Desulfotignum sp. | reverse complement strand
ACAAACGTAACCCAATGAGTTACATTGTTATGCATGATAAAATCATTCAAACATAAAGGAGAAGATGGCGATGCCTACATTGTGAACTATGATGATTATCATTGAGAGGTGAGCGTATGAGAAAAATAACAAGAAAACCAACACATCCTGGAAACATTTTAAGGGAAGATTATTTAACACCTCTTTCTATTAAAATTAAAGATATGGCCGAAATCCTCGGCATTTCAAGAAAAACGCTTTCCAAAATAATCAACGAAAGAGGTTCTATTACGCCTGAAATGGCCTTACGACTTTCTCGAGCTTTTGATACTTCTCCAAATTTTTGGCTGAATCTACAAAAAAATTTCGATTTATGGGTTGCAGAACAAACCTCAACTGAATGGCAAAAAGTTAAACCTTTTCCCAAACATATTTTGCACGGGAATTCAACCATTATCAGCGAACGAATCGCTTAAGCGGGACCGGCCTTTCTGTAAAACCTTGGAGCAGATTTTTTCACGACCTGTAGCGCAGTGGTGCGCCCGCCTCTCAGCTTAGCGTTAGAATTTCCTTGACATTTTTTAGATCTTTTTATAAAAAACCAGTAAGTCCAATTTTTTAGACATACTGGTTTATAATTTATGAAGAGTTTGATTCAGCTTCCCTCAGAATTTGATTACAATTTACTGCTGCACGTTTTGAGGGATTATAAAAAACCAAGAGATAAAATCAGAGGCCTTCTCAAGAATGAGGATATTATAAGAGTCAAAAAGGGTCTCTATGTTTTAGGCAAAGAATATAATAAACCTTTCAACAAATTTATCCTGGCCAATCTGATCTATGGGCCCTCCTATATAACGGCTCAGACTGCTTTAGCGTTTTGGAATATGATTCCGGAGCGTGTTGAGTTGATTATCAGCATGACAGCCAAAAGAAAAAAACAGTTTGAAACACCAGTGGGCAGTTTTTTGTATTTGTATTGTCCCCGAAAAGTTTTCAACATCGGTATTCAACTGGAAGATGCAGGAGATCAAAAAAATTTTTTAATCGCTTCCCCTGAAAAGGCTCTGTGCGACATGACGGCAATGCAGACTCATATTTCAACGAAAATGGCAATGAAGGAGTTCCTGGAACTGATGCGGCTGGATTTCAGCGTCAACAAAAAGCCTGATTTTTCTTTACTGGAAGAAATAAAAACCGGATATAAAAGGAAAAGCATAAACCTGCTGGTCACTTGTCTGAAGGAAAATTATGTTTGATGAAAAAATTGTACAGATGCTGAGCAGATATGAATTACAAACGGTTCATGATCATGAGAATGCGCTTAAAGAGATTATTCAAGAAATCGTTTTGCTTGGTTTATGGCGGTCAAAATTTTATGAAAAGGCTCTTTTCTACGGTGGAAGCGCCTTGCGAATTCTGTATAAGCTGGACCGGTTTTCTGAAAATTTGGATTTTTCATTGAACCAACCGGAAAAAAGGTTCAATATTAAAAAATACCTTGATGCGATAAAAGCAGAGCTGGAACTATGGGGGTTTGAGGTCCATGCAGAAGAAAAAGACAAGAAGAATAGAAACACGATTGATTCCGCGTTCATCAAGGCAAATACGTTGATCCATTTATTGAAAATAGATTCGAACCTGAAAACCCATAAAAATGCTGTGATGAAAATAAAACTGGAAATAGATCACGAACCTGCCACCGGGTTTTCCAGTGACATCAAGTATCATCTCCACCCGATCCCTTTTACCATTAAAACCATGACATTGCCCAGTTTGTTTGCCGGCAAAATGCATGCGTTGCTGTGCCGGACCATAAGAACCAACATCAAAGGCCGGGATTGGTATGATGTAATCTGGTTTGTGAAGAATAGTATTCCATGTGATTTACATTATCTCCGGAATAAGATGGTGCAAACAGGCCATATTGATTGTTCAGAGGCGTTGACAAGAGAAAAACTTGTTGAGCTGATATCCAGGAAGGTTAAAAAGATCGATTTTTCCCTGGCAAAAAATGACGTTGCGCCTTTTTTAAAAACTTCAAGGCAAAACGATGAACTACGTCTTTGGTCTGATGCTTTTTTTAATGATTACCTGATTCGAGAAATTAGTGTCCTGGCGGGTTGATCCTTCAGAATCCTGGAGGCCAGACACTTGACCGTGACCCATGGCAGAATAAGATACCGGGTATTATCGGCAATATTCTGCCTGCATC
This sequence comes from Desulfotignum sp., assembly GCA_011390235.1. The sequence goes on along the minus strand of JAABSS010000476.1, from coordinate 5,867 downwards.
AGGTTTTTGTCGGTCTGATCCTGGTGCAGCTGTGCGGCGGTCGGTTGCGCTTCCAACATCACTTCCGGTTTGCGTTCATTTCACGGCTGCGGCAGAACCGCAACCGTTCCAAGTGCCTGGAGCTGTTTTTCCAATAGTTCTTGTTTTCCCACGGCAAGAATGTTCAGTGCCTCTGGCAGCAGGTATTTGCGGGCAGCCTGAACAACCTGGTCAGCAGTGACCTGTTCGATTTCTTTGATCAGTTCCTGCAGCGTGTCCTGTGCCATTCCCCGGTAGGCATAATTCATACGGCGTTCCAGGATCTTTTCTGCCTGGTCGTAATAAAAGGCCACACTGTGTAAAAACTGTGCCTTGGCCCGGTTGAGTTCATCGGCAGTGATGCCTTCCTGCAGGTTTTGGATCTCATCTTTCACTGCTTTGACCGCTTTGCTGGTGGCCGGCGTTTTTGTGGCCAATGCGATATGAAAGGTGCCCGGATAAAAATAACGGGAGTCATAGCTTCCGGATACGGAATAGGCCAGTCCCATCCTGGTACGGATTGTCTGAAAAAGACGTCCGGAAAACCCGCCTCCAAGTATCTGGTTCATTACCTGGAGTGCCGGATAGTCGGGATTCATCCGCAGGCCCCCCAGGTGACCCATCATAATGTAACTCTGGTTTACATCGGATTTGTTGACCACATACAGGGATGTCTGCTTTTGTAGATCAACAGAAGGAAGCATGATATCTGTTTTTTCGCCGGCTGCAAATGCTGAAAATTCTTTTTTGAGAAGGGACTGGATCTGGTCCGGATCAAAATCGCCTGCAATGCCCACCATCAGGTTGGCTCCCTGGTAAGCCTGCTTGTGAAAACGCAGCAGATCGGCCCTGCTGATACGGGCCACTGTCTCATGTTCAGGTTCCCGGGCATATATGGAATCCCGGCCGTATATGAGTTGTTCAAAGGTCCGGCGGGCAATGCCTGCCTGTCTGTCGTTCCGGCGGGAAATGCGGGTGTCGAGCTGTTGTTTGGCCAGGGTGATTTTGTCTTCCGGAAACGCGGGCTGTTTCAGCAGATCGACAAAGACCGGAAGCAGTTGAGACAGATCACTGCTTAAAATATCCATTTTTGCCGATCCTGAAATAAAATCAAAATCCATGCTGATTTCAGCGGCCGTGTCAGCCAGAAGGGCGTTCAATTCGCCGGGGGGATATTTTTGAGTGCCGCCTGTCCGCATTACCTCTGCGGTGATTTCAGCCAGCCCGGTTTTGCCCTGGGGGTCAAGAAAACCGCCGGCACGCACCATGGCGCGGATGTGAACAAGGGGGAGGGTGTTGTCTCTGATAAGGAAAAACACAATTTTGTTGCCCATGGTAAAAGTATCTACCCTGGGTTCCGGCCAGGATATGGAGGGGATTGCAACCCCATTATCCGGTAAAGACCGTTCCTGGCTGTTTTCCCCGGCTGCGGCTGCTGTAAAACACAGGATAAAGCCTGCCGCCAGGAGTGTTTTCAGGATATTGTGCACCATTATTTATCTCCTTTGCCGGTTTCCTGCAGCTCCAGCCGGCCAATGGTCCGGTTGTCCGATCTCAGATAGGTGCGGGCAACAGCACGCACCTCTTCGGCGGTCACCTGCTGCAGTTTTTCCAGGGTTGTAAACATACGGCGCCATCCCCCCGGCTGCACATCGGCAGTGGCCAGTTTAATGGCCAGTCCGAGATTGGTTTTTACACTTCGGATCAGATCTGCACGGCGGCTGGTCTTGGCCCGTTCAAGCTCCTTGGAGGTCACTTTGTCCCGGGTGATTTTCAGCAGTTCATCATGCAGGGCATCTGACAGGCTGTCCAGGGAAGTGTTTTGCCGTGGGATCGCATAAAACATCAGCAGGCCCGGATATTTGTCCCCCGGGAACCCGCCGGACACATGGATGGCATGTGCCAGGCCTTTTTCCACCACCAGCTGCCGGTACAACCGTGACAGCCTGCCGTTGGCCAGTATGTCGGCAAGCAGGTCAAGGGCCGGTGCATCCTTGTGCACAGAATCCACAGTATGGTATCCTTCCACATATACAGGCTGGTTGGAACCTTTGTGGGTAAGCGCTCGCACACTGTTCTGTTCCGGCTCCCTGGTGATGAATTCCATGTCCCTCTCTTTTGTTTCCATGGCACTGAAATGGGTGTCAGCCAGGCTGCGGATCAGGTCCGGGGTGACATCTCCCACTACGGCAACGGTCATGTTGGCAGGAAAATAATGGCGGTTGTAAAAATGCTCCATATCAGTGCGGGTGGTGGTTATGATGTCTGAGGCCCAGCCGATGATGGGTTCGCCATAGGGATGGGCCATAAACGCGGTTGCCAGAAATTCTTCGAACAGCCGCCCGGTGGGATCGGAATCAACCCGCATCCGCCGCTCTTCCAGTACCACCTGTTTTTCTTTGTAAAACTGCCTGAAAACCGGGTTGGCCAGACGATCGGATTCCAGCTGAAACCACAGTTCGGCTTTGGTGGCCGGCAGGCTGCAAAAATACATGGTATAATCGCTGCCCGTGGCGGCATTCAGGTCAGTGGCCCCGTTTTGCTGCAGCAGTCGGGCATAGGCATTGGGATCCACATATTGTTCCGCTTTTTCCCGCAGCCGTTCAAATTCCCGGCGGAGGGTGTCGATGTCGGGCCGTATATCCCTGTCTGATTTGTATCTGGCCTTAATCATGGCCCTGTATGCCTGTTCCAGTTTTTTTAATACCTGTTTTTCTTTATCCCAGTTGCGTGTGCCGATCCGGGGGGTCCCTTTGAAAGCCATGTGTTCAAGAAAATGGGCAATGCCGGTATGTCCGGCAGGTTCATCCACACCGCCGGTATCCACCAGGGTGACAAAACTGACAACCGGTGCATGGTTACGTGCGACCACCAGAAATGTCATGCCGTTGTCCAGGGTGAATCGGTGAACCTCTTTTTTGAACCGGTCCAGAAACGCATCAGCAACAATCGTTTCGGCAGTCACCAGGCATAACAGGATAGATAAAAAAAGAACTGTTTTTTTCATTATTATAACTCTTTTCAATGCTTTCAGGCAGTGTGCTGTGACAGGCATCTGCCATGCACCTGCAGTTAAAATCTGATTCATTATATAAAACCGGCCGCTGGTTTCCCATTGGGGCAATTATGTATTTTACCACCGGATTTATATGCAGCAGTCAGTGGAATCAGTGGTGCTGAAAGAGCGAGAGGGGGCATCCCATTCGCTTTGGATAAATCCAAAGAACGGAGCCGTGGAAGCTGTCCCCAGGCACACTGATATCAAAGAACCATTGGCCATGAAGATCCTGAAGAATCTAAATGCAGAGTAAATGGCCGAACCTTTTTCTTCACCTGGCCAGTAAAACAGCATTCCTTTAACGGCATCTGGAAGGCCTTCGGCACCCGTGCGCGCCAGATCGGCGATTCAGAAAAGGTGCACGCCTCCACCCGGGAAAGGCTGCAACAGGTGGCTGACTACAAACCCACCAACCTGCCCCAAAACACGGATTTTGTGGCATAAGCTTTTCCGGTAATAATTTTGTGTAAAGCCCGGATGACAATGAAACCCGTTGACATAAAAAGGAGTGTTTGATGAAACAGCTCAAAGCAGAACATAATACTTGGTTTTCACGAAGGCGTTTTTTAGGTTGGCTGGCAAAGGCAGCATCGGCCACTGCGGCATTTTCTTTTTTTGGAGGCAGCTTTCCTGAAACGCCACCGGCAGCGGCATCCAGCCTGGGAACCAATTCGGTCGGTATGGGTGACGGCAGCGCCTCATCCATTCTGTTGCGCAACGGGCTGATTGTTGACGGTACCGGCAAACGGTCCTTCCAGGGGGACTTGCTGATCCAGGGGGAGAAAATCGAAGCGGTTTCAGAGACTCCGATTGATTTTTCAGGCAAGGTCATCGACTGTAGCGGTAACGTCATTGCGCCCGGTTTTATCGATATGCATTCACATATGGATTGGGTGCTGCCGGTGCAAGGCCACCACGAGTTAAAGTCCCCCTATACCAGACAGGGCATCACTACATTTGTGACCGGCAACTGCGGTTTTGGCGTTGCCGGTTTTAAACCCGCCAGCCCTCACCGCGCAATGATCGAAAATCGTGCCAGAGGTCTTTACCCGATGACATGGGATACCATGGACGACTATTATACCACGGTCAAAACCCAGGGGATTTCCCACAACATGCTGAACCTGGCTGGCCACGGGACCACTAGAACGTCAATCCAGGGATTTGATGAAACTCCCATGCAGGGTGAGTCACTCAAAGAAATGCTGTATCTTCTGGAAGAAGCTCTGGAACAGGGAGCCCACGGGGTTTCCTTCGGCCTGCAGTACGAACCCGGCGTGTTTGCCAAACGGGACGAGTTAAGGGCAATTGCGCAGGTGGTGAAACAAAAGGACAAAATCATCACCGTCCACATGAAAGCCTATTCTTCCCTTTCAGGGACCTACCCGCTGGAGCTTTATGGTACGCCTCACAACCTGATGGCCATCAGGGAGATGCTGGACCTGGCCCGGGAAACAGGAGTCAAGATGCAGCTGTCCCACCTGATTTTTGTGGGCGAACGCACCTGGAAGACCTATCACCAAGCGTTCTCAGAAATTGAAAAAGCCAGGGCAGAGGGATTGGATGTCAAATTCGACTCCTATGCTTATCACTGCGGAACCTCAATCATCAATGTTGTTCTGCCCGAATGGTTTCTGGCGGGAATTCCGGAAGTATTCGACAGCCGGTTCTCCCTGATGAAGCTCGGAGCTGAGCTGACCATGATTAAAAACCTTCTGGGATTCGGTTACGAGGATATTCAGATTACCAAGGCAAACCATCCTGAGCTGGAACAATACAATGGCATGTTTTTGAGAGATATTGCAGCCCTTCGCAAAAAAGGGGAATTTGAAAATTTTATCGATTTTGTCAGGCTCAGCAACGGGAAAGCCTCCGTGTTAAACCATCGCTACAGCAACCAGGAGCAGGTAAAAGCAATGATTGCACACCCTTTATCCTTGTTCCAGACGGATGCCACAGTCGCAACACAAGGAACGCAGAATCCGGCCTGTTTCGGTAATTTTCCAAGGATTTTGCAATATGCACGGGATTTCAATCTGTTGAGCCTGGAACAGGTGGTTCATAAAATGACCGGAGCCGCTGCGGAACGGTTTAAAATGAGCGACCGGGGATTGCTGAAAAAAGGAATGGCTGCAGATATCACTGTGTTCAACTGGGACAGTGTCCGAGACAACAACACAGACACAAAAACAGATCAAACTCCCACAGGGATCGAGACGGTTTTTATCAACGGCAGACAGGTTTTAAAGAAGGGCGAGGTCAACACCTCAATCCTTCCGGGAAAGGTACTTTAACAAAAACGATCGGCCTGAATCAGAGGGCATGGATGCCCCCTTCACCCGGGGGGGCAGAACCCCATGGCCTCGGTCTGGTGCAGCACCCCATAGGCCGTGGCATCGTGGAGTTCGGCCAGGCTGATATCCTTGGGACCAACGCCTGCCTGGGCATAGGCGCCCAGGAAAAGGGCTTTGTTGGAGTTTACACCTAAATCTCTAACGGGGAAGCAGTCTATATGTCAAGGCCTTATTTTTATCCGGTCAACAATGCCGACGCTACAAGATAAGCTTGCAGAATCTCTCGCTGTTCTGAAAAAACTACAGGACGAAGGTATTGTTGCAATCCAAACAAGCCAAATGAACCGGGCAAGCCGGTTATTTTGGTGGTTAGCGAATTGCTTTAATCATACCGGATTTCCATCCCGGCTAACATCATTTTGAAGTTTGTGCAGGTCAAATAAGAATAAAATTGGTGTAAAAAGTCATGACACAACAGACGACAAAAATTCCTGTTT
>JAABSS010000475.1 GCA_011390235.1 Desulfotignum sp. | reverse complement strand
TGTTTCTTCAATTATTCTTGATGAGGCGATTTATCCAAGAAAAGGGATTGATCACAGGCGGGTGGGCATATGCAGGGAACACACGTCTCAGTTCTGCGGATATCGGGAAGGCCATCGGCCGGGCCAGACGGACAGTAGATGCTTACATAGCCGATCTTCGCGCTGTGAACCAGATGGACACAGACATCAAAATATTCCGCATGCACCGTTGGGTTTCTAAAGCCGAAAAACTAAAAGCAAGCAGATGATTAAGTTTATGGGTAAATACGGGTATGTTTTTGGGCGTTCCAAAATAAATCCATCTGGAATTTGACAATATTATCACACTTGACTTTTAAAAATTTTTGGGTAAATATGGGTATATTTTTGGGTATTTTACGGAGAACAAATGTTAAATCCTTTTATAAAAATCACACCGGAAATATTAAATCTCATTGCCAAAATAGATGAATTCAAGGGTGTATGGAAAGCCATCGGCAATTTGTCCCCGGAACGGCTTGATGCCTTAAAACACGTTGCCACCATAGAGTCGATCGGATCCTCAACCAGGATTGAAGGGGTAAAACTGTCTGACCGGGAAATAGAACTGTTGTTATCTGGATTAGATAAGAAATCATTCGGGTCCAGAGATGAACAGGAAGTGGCCGGCTATGCAGATGTTATGAACATCGTTTTTGCATCCTATAAAAACATCTCATTTACGGAAAACTATGTCCTGCAGTTACATAAAATGCTGCTTGAATACAGCTCAAAGGATATTCGCCACCGTGGGGAATACAAAAAGATGCCCAATCATGTGGAGGCGTTCGATCATGATGGCAAGAGCCTTGGTGTTATCTTCGAGACATCATCACCCTTTGAC
>JAABSS010000474.1 GCA_011390235.1 Desulfotignum sp. | reverse complement strand
GAGCACTGCCAGATGGAGGCCCATGTCCGGCAAGCCACGGCACGGCAGCAGGCCGGGGCCGATCTGGAGGACAACCTGGCGCGGCACTAAACCGAATAAAATCGGCCTGAGTTCTGTACCTGGAGACAAATGCAACGTTAAAAATTTTCAATTACCTGGTTTGTTCGCGAATCGAAATCAGAGTGGAAAGGAGCGAGAGACATGTCAAGGGTTACTGATCTTTTGGGCTGCAGATACCCGGTCATTCAGGGCGCAATGGGTGTCATCAGCAATCCCGAGCTGGTTGCGGCCGTGTCAGAAGCAGGCGGCTTCGGTCTTCTGGCAACGGCTCTTGCAAGAAATCCGGAATTTGTCAGGGAACAGGCAAAGGTAACGAAACAGCTCACGGATAAACCTTTCGGCGCCAATCTTTTCGTGATGAACCCTCTGGCTTCGAAATTCGCAGAAGTGCTGGCAGAACAAGGTGTGAAATGCGTCACGGTCTCAGGCGGATCCCCAAAGGAGCTTATCCCCTTGCTCCGTGATATGGGAATCAAGGTCATCGTTGTGGTCCCCACAGTGGATCTGGCCCGAAGCGCCGAGGCCGCCGGTGCAGATGCCATCGTGGCGGAAGGGGCTGAATCCGGAGGCGTCCAGGGATTGAAGGTTTCCTCAACCATGGTACTGGTCCCCGCAGTAGTGGATACCGTTAATCTCCCCGTGATTGCGGCAGGGGGCATTGGAAACGCCCGGGGCTACAGGGCGGCCTTTGCCCTGGGTGCGGAAGGGGTGCAGGTGGGCACGCGCTTCATTGCCGCAAAGGAGTGCATTGCCCATAAGAATTACAAAGCCTTCATTCTGGGGACAAAGGAAACCGGTACGGGCCTTGTGGATATGGGCCGGTTCCGGATACGGGCCTTGCGCACACCATTGGTTGAGAGGATGTTCAAAGGTGAAGCGCCCACGGGTCAGGCCTTTGCAGGGGAAGCCATCGAGGCCTCCTGGCTGAAAGGAGACCTGGATGCGGGGGTGCTGCCCGCCGGAGAGGTTTCGGGCCTCATTTCAGGAGTCGCTTCAGTAAAAGAGATTATTGAGGAGATGGTTGGAACCAAATTACCCTCTTTGCATAAAACAGATTGAACATGAGGGTGTTAAACCGCACGGCACTGGATGCCATGCCGGGGAAAGGGCTAACCTGTCGCAAAGAACCCCAGCTGTTTGAAAACCCTTGACAGCCGGTATTGGACCATCACCATGACAAACCATTAACCAGCAGAGAGAGCCATCATCATGCCAGATCCCAACCCTGAATTTGTGGACGCACTCAAGCAGATCGTAAACACCAGCCCCTATCCGGACCACATGAACATGTCACTGGCCGATATCCGGCAAGACCATGCTGTCATTGCCATGACCCTGGGCCGCCGGCACCTGCAGCCTTACGGCATTGTCCACGGCGGGGTCATTGCTACCCTCATCGACACCGCCACCTTCTGGGCCGCCTTCATGCGACTGCCCCAGGATGCCGGCCTGGTCAATGTGGACCTCAAACTCAATTATCTCCAGCCGGTGATCGAGGGAAAGCTGCGGGCCGAAGGCTTCTGCATCCGACCGGGCCGGACCCTCTCATATGCCGAAGCCAGGGTCTGGGACAGCAAAGGGCAGCTCATTGCCCACGGTACCTCATCCCTCATGGCCCTGCCCGGCAAAGCCATGGCAACAGATATCCCCAAATTCCTGGATGATTGATACCTGTCATTTTGGGATCAACTCCCGGACATACCAGGATCTGGCCCTGTTTGGATGACAGCCAGCCTAACTTCCTGCCCAGTGCAGATATTAGTTCCCAAAAAGCTGGCCTTATAAAAAGATGCAGGACCTGGATACCCTGCATGTGCCGGCTGAGGCCATGGCGTTCACCCGCCGCAGGTGTCAAAAAGGTGATTCAACAGATGAACAGGTACAATGCTTACGCCGGTCCGCTGCTGTTTTTTTTCTCCGGCATAAACCAGTCCGCAGCCGTGGGGAATATTTTCGGGAAAATTTTTGACCATATGGTTCAGGCCCTTGAAATAATCTCTTGTGATGGTCATCCCGGCCTTTATTTCTATGGGAAAAAGATCGGTGCCCGTGACACAGACAAGATCCACCTCGTTGCCTTTGCGGTCCCTGTAAAAATACAGGTTGCTTTTTTTCCCCTGGTTGAACCGGTATTTCAGGGCTTCGGCCACAACCATGTTTTCAAACAGATTGCCCCGGAGCGGGTCCCGTGATACCTGTTGGGAATTTTCTATGCCCAGCAGAAAAGCGGCCAGTCCCACATCGAAAAAATAGAGCTTCGGGGATTTGATCAGGCGTTTGGATATATTTCCATGATAGGGCTGCAGCAAAAAAATGATGTAACTTGCTTCGAGTATGGAAATCCAGTTGCCGGCCGTGGTGTGGGATACGCCGGTATCATTGGCAAGGCTGTTGAGATTGAGCAGCTGCCCGCACCGCCCGGCACATAACCGGACAAAGCGCTGGAACAGGTGCAGATTTTTTATGGCTGCAAGCTGTCTTACATCCCGTTCGATGTAGGTTTCAAAATAATCACCTAAGGCCTGGACCGGATCCAGCTGCTTATCCCATATGCGGGGGTAGAAACCATGAAGGATCAGATGGTCCACCGGGGGCAGGGGTACAGCGGTTTGCAGCTCCGCCATGGTAAAAGGCAGCAGTTTTATCAGGGCGGTGCGGCCGGCCAGTGATTGATTGACGGCATGACTCACCGCAAACTGCTGGCTGCCGGTGAGGATGAAGAGGCCGTCCCGGTGATCCTCGTCCACCATTGGCTGGATATAGGAAACAAGATCGGGGGCCCGCTGGATTTCATCTAAAACCGCCCCATCCGGATACTGGGCAAGAAATCCCCGCGGATCATCCATGGCAAACTGCCGGATATCCGGAGATTCCAGATTGGCATAGGGTTTGTCGGAAAACACCTTCCGGCACAGGGTGGTCTTCCCGCTCTGTCTCGGGCCGGTGATGGTGATGACCGGGTATTTTCCTGCCAAGGTGTGCAATACCGGTTCGATGGTGCGATCTATCAGTGTCATATAAAGATCATTACCCTAAAAAAGTGCAGATTGCAAGTGGAACTTTCAATCTGCACCGGTTTTCCGGGTCGATGCCGGGAAGCCGCAGGTGCCATACCATCTTGATGGGCCTTTCACTCTCATGGCTGACATGCTCGACCGGGCTCAAAAAAACAAGCGGCATTGTGCAGCCGTTGTGTCTTTTTTCGATCCTGTGCCTGTCGTTCATACCAGACCCAGGGCATAGCGGATCTCATCTTCAAGCACACCCGTTCTGCCGGGCAGAAACCCCTCCAGGGCGGCCCGGGACCGCTGGTCCCCTATCCGTCCCAGGGCCCAGGCACACATGGAGCGCACCCGTTCATCACTGTTTTCTCCAAAACATTGGATCAGGTCTTTTGCATACCTGGTATCACGGGTATTGCCCATGGCACGGGCCACATTCATCTTCCACTGCCACAGCCTGTCCGGACCCATGTAAAACATATGGGGCCATACTCTGGACGTAAAATAGGATTCGTCCATGTTAAGCAGGGAAGAAAGGTGGAAATCCTTTTCCCTGGCTGCCACCCGCTCATTGACCGGCAGATCGGCAGCCAGCCAGGGTGCATTTCTGGGACAGACGTTCTGGCACCGGTCGCATCCATAGACGTAAATGCCCATGGGCTCCCGAAGCTCCCTGGGGGTCAGGCCCTGTCCGAAATAGGTCAAATAGGAGATGCATTTTCTGGGATCAATGGTACCGTTACCCTTCAAGGCCCGGGTGGGGCAGGCGGTGATACAGGCATTCCGGCACCAGTCCGGGCACCCCATCTCAACGCTGGGCCTGTCCGGTTCAAAGGCCCGGTCCACCACAACGGCGATGGGCAGGACCCAGGACCCCTGCCTGGCTACTTTATTGGAGTAGAACAGGCAGTTTTTTCCAAAGGTGCCCATGCCTGCCCGGGCCGCTGCCACCCGGTGTGGCAGGTTATAGGGGACTTTCGAGTCAATGCCGCTGTCCCGGAGAAAAGACCGGAATGCCTTGATACGTCTGGACAGGCCATCTTTGGTCACCCGGTCGTCATCCAGGTAGCACCGGCCGAAATGCCCCTCCATCTGTCGGGGAAACCGTTTCCTGAAGTAGACCTCCATGAGGACAATGATGGTCCGGGCACCGGCCATGACCGTTTTCGGATCGGTCCCTTCCATGAGCTTCAGCCCTGTTGCCTCAGTCCAGTCGTATTCATCTTTCCGGTCTTTCAGAAAACCCAGATGGGTGTCAAAGGGCTCGGCCGTGGTAAAACCCACATCTTCGAACCCCAGTTCTCCGGCCTTTGCGATAATATTCTCTCTGGTCAGGCCGGTCATATCACCCCCCGTTTCCGGGCCAGGTGCATCATCTGATCGGCCATACTTTCCGGTGGTGTCCGGTAATCAGACCCGGATTTGGGCACGATGGTCAAGGCTTCCACAGGACAGACAGACACACAGAGGCCGCAGCCGATACACCGGTCCTGATCCACCCGGACACTGTCCTCTTCACTGACCGCCCGGGCCGTTTCCAGCATGGGGGTGAGCAGGGAGAATACTTGTGCCTCCTGCTCGGTGAACAGGTACCGGAGAATCCTGATCTCGATGCCGGATGCTGTTTCAGGAAATCCCATGGAGTACTGGTCCAGCGGTTGCTGCAATCTGCGGTAAATGTCTGCTGCCATCTGTTCTTTTCCTTTATTTGTTTCAGGTATTCACGTTGCCGGTTCATATGTACACGTTGTCAGGCAGGAAAAGCAAGAGGCATATATGGCCAGGCCGGGCATCATATAAAATAACTGCGCCGCAGGGGCATCCCCGTGCCGGACGGCAGGGGCATACCGGCCGCATACCCCGCCCCGGGGGCCGTTTTTTGGTGGTGGAGCCCCCGTTCCACGTCAGCAGATCACAGTTCAAGGACATCAGGGCAGTTGCTCTGGAAGCCGGATTCCGCATGCTGGACACCCCAAAGGGCAAGGGCGGCCGCACCCTGCTGCTCACCTGAACGTTGGTGGTGGTGGGGGCGGCATGACCGGATGCCGGAGCGGCGAAGACCGGAGTAATACAAAGTGATTCTTGCCGACACAAATGTCTGGAGTAAACATTTCAGAGAATCTGATGCTGAACTCCGGATGAGCCGGTTATTTTTTCAGCTGGAAATATGATCGTTAAACGAACGCAGCAAATCAAGTGCATTTATGGGGGACAGATCTGATGAAACCCGGCATCCGTAATTACGGCAGACTTCGGTATTATTCCCTGATCGGAGACACGGTGAATCTGGCCTCGCGAATCCAGGACCTGAACAAAGAATTCGGCACAGATATTCTTGTCAGTTCAAAGGTCGCGGAAAAACTCGAAAAGGGGGTCGTCCTTAAAGCCATGCCTCCCATCAAAGTAAAGGGAAAATCAGAACCTGTGCAGACTTTCTCCCTTGAAGTCTGAGCAGCCCCCTGCAGCCCTACAGCTGCCGCATCGACCCGGGTGTCTGCAGCGGGAAGGGTTCCATCTTTTTACTGGATATGATATGCTCAGGACGTATACATTCACACTTCATTCACACTTACACCAGGGGATATCATGGATAAAAAAACACCCGGTCTTCGGCGGATCTGTTCAATGAAGGGTTAAAAGGTTTTCATAAACCGGACGGTATCGGTGCTGTCCGGGCGTTTGAGGCCGTGGTGGAAAAGGACCCGGCCTACCGTCACGAGGATGGTGACAACCCGTATTTCTATCTGGGCAAGATTGCCGAAATCGAAGGCTGGATCGACGATGCGATCAGGTTTTATTCCAGCGCGCTGGTCGTGGACCCCTATGATGAGGAAAGCCTGATCGGACGGGGAAGCTGTTTGTCAATGGTTTCCCTTTCCCTGAAACGGTAAACTTTTCTGATGGCGCTCACAGAAATTGTCAAACCGATTTACTTTTGTCTCGTTAATGGTATACTATTTCAAAATTAATTGCATAGCTGCGCTTGATTTTTGTGCAATAAAAGAGGGGTAAAAAATGACGACAAAAGAAAGAATAAAAGAGATCATTGATAACCAACCCGATGATGCCACATATGAGGAAATTATTCGGGAATTGGCGTTTTCAGGGATGGTTGAGCGGGGTCTCAAAGATGTTCGCGACGAGCGCGTAATTTCCAATGAAGAAATGGGAAAGCGAATTCGGCTGTGGCAAAAATAAGATGGACAGAAGAAGCCGCAATATGGCTTGAAGATATCCATAACTATATTGCTAAAGATAACCCCCAAGCTGCGGGACGTGTTGTCGATGGGATATACGACAAAGTGCAAATTTTGTCGGATTTTCCAGAAATTGGGTACCATTATCGCAGGGAACCGGAAGGTGATGTTCGGGTTCTCTTATATGGTCATTACCGTATTGCATATTTGTATCGGAAACCGGATGTGGCTGAAATCCTGGGGGTCTTTCATGGGGCTCTCGATCTGAATCATTATATATGAATCAGAGACGGATCAATCAATGAGAGTAACCGGCAGAGGAATATCGAATTGCCTTAACAATGGTTGAGAGAAATATCGGCAGATCGATGTTGTATTTTGCCGCCACATCACCAAGGGTCATGAAAAGAGAGGTGCAGCAGATACATTCTCCAGCCTGTTCGTCAAATGATTTGAACACGGCAATCGTTTCCTGGTGGGCGGAGACAACATCCAGTATGGTCATATCCGAATTGATAGATATGTCAGATTTTTCGGTCATGGTATCCTCTTGACAGGTCATCCGTGAACAGAATCACGGTTTTAACCTGATCCAGGGATTTGCGGCCATGGTTGAAAAAATCCATGGCCCGGGGTTCGCCGTTCAATACCCCATATGTCAGGTTCATTTCAGCCCTTTTTCAAACACGGTTTTATTCAGGCTGGTGGCCCCGTCAAACACCCCGAACAGGTTACCCTGAACCACCAGGGTGTCTTCATTCAAACGGGCCGACCCTTTTTCAAGTATGGTTTCAATCTTCATGGAACGTCTACTATTCAATGGTTTATGAATTTGCATGTAAAACAAAATAGCCAGTGGGAGAATATTTGTCTAATTCGTAATTGTATAAATCCGTCAGTAGCATTTAAACTAATTTAAAGAGGAGATACCATGACTATCGATTACACACCCATTTGGCAGGAACTGGGCCTGGACCTGGCAGGCCATGATGCCCTGCTGGCCAACCAGGTGTTCTTTTATGACAATCCGGCCCGGTTCACCGAATCGGTCAACAAAATCTGTGATGAACTGGAAACCCGAATCCAGGAAAAAACCGGGGCATTCCCTGCCAATACCCCCCGTATTCTGGTGTCCGGGTGCCCCCAGGCGGTTCCCAACAGGAGATGGTCGCAAAATACAACGCCCAGGGGGTGATCCATTACGGGCTCCAGTTCTGCCAGCCCTATCTCATGGAATCCATTCCCGTGGAAAAGGCTTTGGAAGAAAAAAACATCCCCTGTCTGCGGGTGGAAAGTGATTACGGCATGGAAGATGCCGGTCAGCTCAAGACCCGGGTGGAAGCCTTTATCGAGCAGCTCAGGTAAAGATTGTCATGACCACAGATACAACAGCGGTGCGGTATGCCGGTATTGATATCGGTTCCCGCACCTATGGTGCGGCGCTTCTGGCCGCTGAACAGAAGAAAAATTGCAGCTAAGCAGGGTTAGAGTAATGCGGTTAATGCTTGATCTCATTCAGGACAAACTCAACGGCCCGGGGGATCTGCAAGATAATATCCGTAATCCGGGTGGCCGGGGTCGGGGCTGAGTACTGACCTGCCACCCGGTTCGCTCTGGCTGCAGTGAATGCGGCTTCAGGGATGTTCATGCCGGTGCTGATCAGGGCGGCAACAATACCGGTCAGGGTATCACCGGTGCCGCCGATGGCTTCCATGGCTTCATGGGACGGTCCGTCCACGCGAAACAGCTCCCCCTCCCTGTTCATGACATAATCCACCGCGCCTTTTACCAGCAGATACCGGGCCGCGTTGTCATGGGCATAGGCCCGGTCCACCAGTTCCGTGACGGGGTTGTCCGTGTGCAGGATAAACCCCCGGGTGTAAAACGGGTGGGGCGCGGTTTCATCCGCCAGAAACGCCAGTTCTCCGGCATCCGGCGTGAACAGATCATAAAAAAAGGCAGCTCCGCTCATTTTGGCGGCATACATGAATCCGGCATCTGCAATCAAAACCGGCTTTTTTTCCATATCCTGAAGTTTGAACATCACCCGGTTGTGCCAGTCGGTGTCCGGCTGCAGATAATGGAATACCAGGGTGTGGATGTCCAACAGGGAAGAGGTGTTGACCAGGTATTCATACAATTGCCTGCTGCCGCGCCCAAGTCCGGTATCCCCGGCCAGAAATCCGGTGACATGGTCTTGACCGAACGCCGTCAGGGTCTGGATTGCCGCTCCTAAAAGGGCGGGTGTCCCCCGGTTCACCGGGATGGTTTTCCCGTCCAGACAAAGATGGTCTGCTGCCAGAGATACCCGTCCCTCAGCCAGACCGAATTCATTATCCGGTACTGTTCCTGCTATGGCAAGCATTGGTTTTTTATCTCCTTGAACGCCAGTCCCAGGGCATATCCGCAAAGGGTATGCCCGATCTCCAAAGGATCCGGTGCAGATGCCAGCGGTTTTCCCACCATTTCACCCGCCAGCCAGGGTACATCCGGACATCCGCCGCCGGACACATTGACGATGATCCGGGTCTGTTTGTCAACGGTGATTTTCATGTTGGCGGCCCGGACCATGAGATAATCGCCAAAATCCTTTACCTGGAACAGGCTCACCGGTTCCAGCAGCGGATCGGTCACCGGCACCACCTGGAGCGGTGCATTGGACCGGGATGTGAGCAGCCGGACAATCTCCAGCTGTTCGATCAAAGGAAACAGGATCACCAGGTCGCACCCGGTCTGGATCTCCGGGGGCGGACCC
>JAABSS010000473.1 GCA_011390235.1 Desulfotignum sp. | reverse complement strand
GGCCTTGAGATCCGTGTGGTGGTGCAGCCGGAAAATGAACCCCTGGATCCGGATACCATGGAAACCGCCTATACCGGACCCGGGTTCATGGTGAATTCCGGCCTGTTTGACGGCATGGACAGCGAAAAAGCCATTGAAGCCGTCACAGACTGGCTGGCAGAGCAGGGCAGGGGAAAAAAAGCTGTCTCTTATCGGCTCCGGGACTGGGGCATTTCCCGCCAGCGGTACTGGGGGGCTCCCATTCCGGTTATCCACTGCCCGGACTGCGGGGTGGTGCCGGTTCCGGAAGAAGACCTTCCCATAAAATTGCCTGAAGATGCCAATCTGCTGGAAAAAGGCGGTTCTCCGCTGCCCGCCCTGGATTATTTCAAACACGCGGTCTGCCCTGCCTGCGGCAGCAAGGAAGCCAGGCGGGATACCGATACCATGGATACCTTTGTGGAATCATCCTGGTATTATCTGCGGTACTGTTCCCCCAGGTTTGACAAAGGCATGTTTGATGAGCAGGCCGTAAAATACTGGGCACCGGTGGACCAGTATATCGGCGGGGTGGAACATGCAGTGCTGCATCTTTTGTATTCCCGGTATTTTATGCGGGTGCTGCACCATTTTAACATGATCGATTTTAAAGAACCCTTTACCCGGCTGCTCACCCAGGGAATGGTGTGCAAAGAGACCATGACCTGCCCGGAGCATGGATACCTGTATCCGGAGCAGGTCCAAAAGCAATCCAATGATACCTTTGTCTGTACCCGCTGCGGCAAAGAAGTTGACATCGGCCGGGTCATTAAAATGTCCAAGTCCAAAAAAAACGTGGTGGACCCCAATGACCTTCTGGAAAAATACGGGGCAGATGTCACCCGGCTTTTCTGTCTGTTTGCAGCGCCTCCGGAACGGGATCTTGAATGGAGTGAAGACGGTGTTGAGGGAAGCAACCGCTTTATCAACCGGGTCTGGCGCCTGGCCCTGGAATGTATGCACAAAATTGATAAGCAGCAGGTATCTCCCTTCACCGGACCTGCGGCTGACCTGAAAAACCAGGCAGCCAGATCCCTGTATATCAAAACCCACCAGACCATACAGAAAGTAACAGCAGATATTGATGAAAGTTTTCATTTTAACACGGCTGTATCAGCGGTTATGGAACTGGTGAATGCTGTATATGCGGTGGATCTGGATACGGCAGACAACCAGATGCAGGCCGTGGTATTGTCTGCCATGGAAAACATGGTGCTGCTGCTGAGTCCTTTTGTTCCGCATTTTTGTGAGGAGTTGTTCGAAAAAATGGGCCACCAGGGATCCATTCTGGAACAGTCCTGGCCCATCTTTCGCAAAGACAGCCTTGAAACAGATGAAGTGCTGGTGGTGGTGCAGGTGAACGGCAAACTGCGGTCCAGATTCAGTGTGGCACCGGATGCCCCGGAAAATGCTATTAAAGAATCCGCCCTGGCAGATGACAAGGTGGCAAAACATATTCAGGATAATCCGGTGAAAAAAATAATTCTTGTGCGCAAAAAACAGATCCTTGTAAATATAGTGGTGTAATATGAAACTGCCTGAGATGAAAACCGGCAATATGCAAAAGTCAGTCTGGGTAATACTGGGGATGCTGCTGGTTGCCGGTTGCGGATACCGTTTGGAAGGGGGAGGATATTTACACCGGAATGTGGCCAGGGTGGGGGTGGAAGTATTTGAAAACAACAGTGCTCAGACCCGTGCCGGCATTGATTTTACCAATGAGCTGATCAGAGAAATTCAGGAGGAAACCGATACAAAAGTGATGGACCCTGCCGATGCCCCCCGCCACATCAAAGGAAGGGTCAAGGCCATTACCTTTTCCCCATTGTCCCGGTCTTCCACAGAAACAGTAATAGAAAGAAGGATAACAGCTGTGGTGGATGTTCAGCTTCTGGACGCAGACGGCGATGTTCTCTGGTCTGCAAACAATTTTTCTTCGTTTGACTCCTATCTGGTGGATGCAGACAAGATAAATGATGAGGCCAGTATCAATGAAGCCATCAAGATAATTGCCCAACGGATTGCAGAGCGCCTTGTCAGCCAGATGATGGCCAATTTCTAGCAGAATGGATATAATGCAGTGACAGGATCTGCCTGCCGGCAGATCCTGTCTTTATCTATAAATGCTCAGGCATTCACCAGTTTGGAAAGTCTTGAAATTTTTCTGGAGGCGGTGTTTTTATGGATGATGCCTTTTTGGGATGCTTTTTGAAGGGCGGACTGGTTCTGGCCCATCAATTCCAAAGCTGCGTCATCATCGGCTGCCTTGGCGGTGCGCACCTTTTTTTCCAGGGTTTTGAGTGTGGTTTTAACCGATCTGTTTCTCTGTCGTCTGACCAGGTTCTGTTTTGCCCGTTTTTTTGCAGATTTGTGGTTGGCCAATTTGGGTGTGCTCCTTATATTCGTCAATTTAATGGTATTATGTATTAGCTTTATAAAAAGAAAGAGATATAAAATTTTTTGTTTTTTGTCAAGGAAAATATACCCATGTCCCTGGTTAAAAACACAGCTTCGCTCAGTGGTTTTACCCTTGTAAGCCGTATTTTCGGGGTCATTCGTGATGCATTGATTGCCATGGTCATTGGCACATCCGCCCAGAGCGATGCATTTTTTATTGCATTCAGGCCTTTTGACCTGCTCAGAAAACTTTTTTCTGACGGCATATTCAGCATTGCCTTTGTGCCGCAATTTTCCCGGTTTCTGGAGACCGGCCGCAGGGACCAGGCAGTTTCCATGGTGTTTTCCGCTCTCATCGTTCTGTCTGCACTGGGTGTTTTTCTGGTTGTGGCCGGGCTGCTGCTGGCACCCTGGATACTGCAGGTCATGGCACCGGGATTTGTGCCCGGAGAAGCGCAGTTTTCTTTGGCCCTGCTGCTGTTTAAAATCATGATGCCCTATGTGTTTGTCATCATGGTAATTTCTTTGTTCATGGGGGTGCTCAATACTTTGGGCAATTTTTATGTGCCAGGGATGATGCCCCTTGTGTTTAATCTGGTGGTGATTTTGTTCACCCTTCTTGCAACCGGACATTTTGATATCCCGGTCACAGGGCTTGCACTGGGCGTTGCCTTTGGCGGTCTGGTGCAGCTTGTGTTTCAGGTGCCTTTCATGATCCGTTGCGGCATGCTGAAATATGGCCGGTTTGTCTTGTGCCATCCCGGTGTTGTGAACAGTGCAAAAAAAATGATGCCCTGCATGGTGGGGGCCGCACCCTATCACGTGAATATCCTGGTGGCTTCTTTTTTTGCTTCTTTTCTGGCAGAGGGCAGTGTGTCTTTTCTTTACTATGCAGACCGTCTGGTGCAGTTCCCTTTGGCTTTGATTGCCGTGTCTTTTTCCATTGTACTGCTGCCTTTTTTTTCCAGAAAAGCGGCAGCCGGGAATATAAAGGAGATTGTGCCGGTATTTGATACCGGGGTCCGGCTGGTGATGTTTGTGGCCATACCGGCCATGGCCGGACTCATGGCCCTCAATGAACCCATTGTCCGGTTGTTGTTCAGCCAGGGGGCGTTTGATGCCAGTGCTGCTGCCCAGACAGCACATTGTCTGTTGTATCTGGCAACCGGGTTGTGGGCATTCATCGGGGCCCGGGTTTTTGTCACCCTTCACTATGCTGTGTCCAGTTTCCGGCATCCATTTTTTGCCGGCATTATCTGCATTGTTGCCAATCTCGTGTTTGCATCTGTTTTGATCGATCCTTTAGGTATTACAGGACTGGCTTTGTCTGTATCCCTGTCATCGGCGGCCGGCTTTGTCTATCTTGTTTTTCACCCCCCGGCACAGGTGAAATTTTCACGCATCCAAATGGTTATTTCAGCTTGCAGAGCCCTTTTTTTATCTGCTATAATGATATTTTGCGTAAAATGGGCAGCCGGATTTATTATCACTGATGCACAAGGAAAACTGCTGCTTGGTGCAGGGGTGACTGCCTGTGTGATGATGGGGATGACAGTGGTCTTTTTTGCGGCCAGAGCAATGCGGTTTCCTGAGGTTGATATGGCATTGCACTGGCTGAAAAAAAGAGCGGAAAAGGACTGATTCATATGGCAGTACTTGAAAAAACAGGTTTTTTTCTGGCCCTTGTACTCATGGTTTTCATCCTTTTTTTGATTGTGTTTGCTGAGAATGGCATCAGAGATTATGAGCAACTTACATTAAAAAAGGCAGTTGTATCATCCCGGATACACATCGCAAAACAGGAAAATAAAATCATAGAAAAACAGATTCTGCGGTTGAAACAGGATATCAATTATATCAAACACCTGGCCAGGCATGAACACGGTATGGCAGAACCTGACGAATTGATTTTCAAACAACAAAAATAACACAAGGCAGAACCCATGGACCATGAATACAATACCCTGTCTCTGGCAAAGGCATATGAAAGCCAGGGATATTATCAGGATGCAAAAAATATCTATGACAGGCTCAATGAAAAATCCCAAAGAAAAGACACAGATATCCAGGCTGCCTGCACACGGATGAAAAAAGCCCTGGAAACTGCCGAACCCAGCAGAGTGATGAACACGGAACAAGACCGGAGTACTGACATCAAACAAGGCGATGCCCGGGTGGCACAACATCTGGAAGAATGGACCAGGCTGCTGATTTTGAAAAAACGTCTGGGTCTGTTCAAGCGTATTCAGGCCAGGATGTAGCCCATTTGCCGCATCTTTTCATCACCGGGTCAAAACAACGCGGAATCCCAGGCTGTTTCTGACAGCCACGGGTTTGTAAAAACTTCGATAGGCACATCTCTGGTATTTGCCGTTCTGGAACCAGCCACCCCCGCGGAAAATCCGGTGATCCCCATTTTTTTCCAGAGGATCTACGATATTATCCTGGTAGGTATCTGTCACAGGTCCTATACTTCTGCGCCATAAACTGTGGCTTTTGCATGCATCCAATACCCATTCCTGGACATTGCCGTGCATGTCGTAAAGCCCCCAGGCATTGGGTTTCAGGGTTTTGACCGGGTGGGGTTTAAAATCCCTGGGTGGACCTGCCAGTCCTGAATTGTAACAATACCAGGCAGTATTGAGCAGTGCCGGTTCCGGCTCTGTGCAGGAAATGGTGGTGATGGGGCCGGTGGCAAAAGCGGTGGTGGCACCTGCCCGGCAGGCGTATTCCCATTCCGCTTCTGTGGGCAGCCGGTACCGGTCTGTTTTTTCCAGTTTATTGAGAAAGGCAATGAACTGCATGGCTTCATACCAGGACACGGAATCCACCGGGTATCGGTTCCCGAGTTTGAATGCAGAGGGGTTGGGGGAAGCCAGGCGGTTCCACTGGCCCTGGGTGACCTCTGTTTCCCCCATATAAAAACTTTTTGAAATGGTCACCCGGTGTTGTTTTTCATTCCACCGCCTGCCTTTTTCAGAAGGCGGACTGCCCATGACAAACTGTCCTGCCGGAATCAAAACAAAGCGCATACCGATCTGGTTGGTGTATATCCGGGTTTCATCAGCAAAGCAGTTTCCTGTAATGCAAAATAGTATGCCAAAAAAAAACACTGCCTGCACAAGGTATCGGGCAAAAAAATTCATGTCAAGAATTCCTGAAATCGGGTAACCGGTTTTTTATTAAAATACTTTTACCATATACCCGGTAAGCTGTCCAACCATGATACAAGGGAGAAACAAAAAATTGTAAAACAAAAATGTGTGAAACGGTTTTAAAAAAGTATTCAGAAATGATATGAAAAGAAAAAACAAAGCTTTAAAAAACAGGAGCAGGGGATGAAACAAAAAGAGAAACCAGATGCAAGAACGGCTGCTTCACAGATCAGCGCCAATCGGAAAAAAAAACCTGCCCCCGCCGGTGCCAGGACTGCCGGGTCATCCTTGTTGAAAAAAAATGAATTTACCCTGATCATTGCCGGCGCGCTGGTTGTAACGCTGGTGGTCTTTTTTTTGTTTTTCAGGTCATCTGATTCACAGAACCAGGCAGTGTCTTCCGTTTCTAAGGACACACTATCAGGGGAAATGCAGGAACGGCTGGCATCTATGGAAGCTGCCATAGAAAACATGCAGGCCAAGTTATCGTTTGCTGCGGGGGACGGCACTGATGCGGATCTGAATGCCACGTTGGCCCGGCTGCAGCAGCAGATATCCCGTCTTGAGGTTGCTGCCCAGGTGAAATTTGATTCACTGACCGAACGGATGGGAAATCTGGAACAAAAGCTGTCAGCTGTCAGCAAAATGGCTGCAGCACCGGAACCTGTCACAAGTCAATCCGCAGAAACCAGGCCTGTGGTAAAAAAATCCACGGCGGTGCAGGAGAAAAAACCTGCCAGCATATTTCATACCGTGAAAAAAGGGGAGACCCTGTGGAGTATTTCCCAAAAATACAATACCACTGTAGCGGCGCTGCGCAAGCTCAACAAACTGGCCCCGGATGCTGATATCTATCCCGGCACCAATATAGCGGTGCGCTGAATAATGGTGGCTGACGCTTTACCGGTTGGCTGATGGCTGCATTACTCCCTTGTACCTGGTCCTTTCACCATCCTGACCAGGTCAGCCACCTGCTGGATATCCTTGATGCCGAAAGCGGTTTCCACCCCTGATGAGATGTCCACACCCAGGGGATCGGCATCAGCAAGGGCTTTAGTGATATTGGCGCAGGTCAGCCCGCCGGCCAGCAGTACCGGATATTGGGCGGCAATTTTACGGGCCTGGCGGTAGTCCCAGGTTCTGGCATTGCCCCCGGGTAATTTTCCCAGCCCGCATTCCACCAGAAAACAGTCGGCAGCGGCATAGGTATGCACGGTGTCCAGACCGGGAGATCCGGCGGCAAAAACCGCTTTTGTCACGGTCAGTTTTTTTTGCTTCAACGCATCCACAAGATCCGGTGATTCCCTGCCATGGAGCTGGACCCCTGTCAGGCCGCAGGCGTGTACATGGGCCATGATCGTGTCCAGTCCGGCATCCACAAACACCCCCCATACCG
This sequence comes from Desulfotignum sp., assembly GCA_011390235.1. The sequence goes on along the minus strand of JAABSS010000473.1, from coordinate 2,070 downwards.
GCACCTGACCGGAAAGGGGTTGGGCAACCTGCGCGGCCCGGGGGATTTCCAGGTGCCTTGGGCTTTTGGGATAAAACACCAGCCCGATGATATCTGCCCCGGCCCGGACGCATGCCTGTGCATTCTCCGGATCTGTGAGCCCGCAGATTTTGATGAAAGGAGAATGGTCTGGCAGGGATTGAAACCGGGATGGGGCCATGGGCCTATGCATCCTGTAAAAGAGATTGGAGAAATGCCTTGCGGTCTGTGGCCCGGACAATGCTTTCTCCCACCAGAAAATTGTATATGCCGGCATCCACGGCTTTTTTTATATCCTGGCGGCAGGAAATTCCCGATGCTGCCACCGGAACAATATCTGCGGGGAGAACAGCTGCAACCCGCAGGGCGGTGTCAGGGTCCACTTCCAGCGTGGCAAGGTTTCTGTTGTTGATCCCCACCACCTTTGCACCGGTGCCAAGGGCCTGTTCACATTCCCATTCAGAAGATATCTCCACCAGGGGCTCCATGCCCAGTTCCCTTGCAAGGGTTGTATAATCGGCCTGCTGGTTTCGGGACAAAAGGGTGGTGATGAGCAGCACGGAACCGGCCCCGGCCTGCTTTGCTTCATAGATCTGGTATGTGCTGATGATAAAATCCTTGCGCAGTACCGGAAGACGGGTGGCAGTGCAGGCGGTTTTCAGATCCTTGAGGCTGCCTTTGAAATACACCGGTTCGGTGAGCACGGATATGGCCCTGGCTCCTGCCTTTTCACAGTCCCTGACATAGGTGTGAGGATCCAGGTCCAGGCAGATCTCTTTTTTTGATGGAGAGGCTTTTTTGATTTCCGCAATGATCCCCACATCCCGGGGCGTGCTTCGGGCCATGGCTTTGTAAAAATCGCCACCGGCAGACATTTTTTCCGCTTCTTTGCGCAGCACGGCCAGGGGCAGGGTGCGGCGGTTATGTGCCACCGAATCTTCTTTGATCCGGACCATGGTTTTTAAAAACCCTTCGGGTTTCATTTCACGTATTCTCCCGGGTGAACCGCACCAGATCAGTGAGTTTCTGCTCTGCTTTGCCTGTGTCTATGGCATCGGCTGCCACCTGGATTCCCTGGTGGATGGTAGGGGCAGCACCGGCTGCCACAAGACCGGCACCGGCATTGATCAGAACAATATCCCGCTTCGGGCCTTTTTCTCCGGCAAGAACAGAATGGATAATGGCGGCATTGGTGTGCACATCCCCGCCCTTGAGATCTGCCGGATCAGCATAGTCATCAAAATACTGCAGCGGATCCAGGTCATAGGTTTTGATATGGCCGTCTGACAATTCAGATACCCTTGTCAGATCTGTGGTGGTGATCTCATCCATGCCGTCATGGCCGTGGACCACAAAGGCTTTTTCCACTCCCAGCAGCTTGAGTGCCTTGGCAAACATCTGGGTAAGGTGGGGGGCATACACCCCCAGGATCTGGCAGGAGGCGGCAGCCGGGTTGGTCAGAGGGCCCAGCATGTTGAAAATGCTGCGGATCCCGCATTCTTTCCTGGCCCGGGCCGCATATTTCATGGCCCCGTGGAAAACCGGGGCAAACATGAAGCCGATGCCGATGTCGTTCACTGCCTCTTCCACGATTTCCGGATCAAGATCAAGATTGACCCCCAGGGCTTCCAGCACATCTGCACTGCCGCATTTGCTGGAAACGCTGCGGTTGCCGTGTTTGGCCACGGTGATGCCGGCACCTGCCACCACAAAGGCGGTGGCGGTGGAGATATTAAAGGAACCTGACGCATCTCCCCCGGTGCCGCAGGTGTCAATCACTTTTTTGGACACGGCCTGGATGCGCCGTGCTTTGGTGCGCATGGCCCGGGCTGCACCGGCCAGCTCTTCAAAGGTTTCTTTTTTGGTGGCCAGGGCTGCCATGAACGCCCCCACCTGGGCCGGGGTGATGGTGCCGGAAAAAATATCTGTGATCATGTCTGCGGCCTGGTCTTGGGTCAGGTCCTGGCCTGCGATGATGCGGTTGAGAAGAAGGGTGAAATTCATTTTGCAGCCCCTTTGATGAAGTTGCGGATCAGGCGTTTGCCCACAGTG
>JAABSS010000472.1 GCA_011390235.1 Desulfotignum sp. | reverse complement strand
GCTGCGGTCCAGGGACAGGTAGTCCAGGCCCACATTCACCAGGAACCCTAAGCGGTCCCGGATCTCCTTGAGCAGTTCCGCAGCAATGAGCCGGCGGCTGCCGGACAGTTCCAGAGAAGAAACAAACTGGTAGGCCTCTTTCACCGTCATTTCCGTCACATCAATGATGGATTTTCCCTGGATCCGGACATTGCGCACCTCGTCCCGGAGGCGCTTTCCCTGGCAGGCGGCACAGGTGCTGGCGGTCATGAATTCGGTGTAATATTTTTTCTGGGTTTCCGACTGGGTGTTGCGGTACCTGCGCATCAGGGTGTGGAGCAGCCCTTCATGGGTGCGGGTGAACTCCCCCTGGATCTTGGCGGAGTGCCAGTTCACCCGCATTTTTTTGGTATCAGACCCATAGAGCAGCAGATTTTGCTGGGTTTTGGGCAGCTTTTTCCAGGGCCGTTCAAAATCGATGCCCCACTGTTCCTCCATGGCGGTGAGCTGGCCCAGTCCCCAGGAGTTGTCGTTCTGGTACCGGGGATTTTTGATGAAATAGTTTTTCCACGGTTTCACCGCCCCCTGGCGGATGCTCAGGTCCCTGTCCGGCACCACCTTGTCCGGGTCCATGGACAGCAGGGTGCCTATGCCGTTGCAGTCCGGGCACATGCCCAGGGGGGAGTTGAATGAAAAGATCTGGGGAGACAGCTCCGGATAGGCAATACCGCAACAGGAGCGGGCCTCGCTCATTTTGATATCTTCTCTGCCCAGGATATGCACGATGATCTGGCCGCCCCCCAGCTTCAGGGCTGCTTCCACCGAATCGGTGAGCCGCTCTTCAAAGGCCCCCTCCGCTTTTATGACCAGCCGGTCCACCACCACCTCGATGTGGTGTTTTTTGTTTCTGGCCAGGGACTGGACATTTTCCAGGTCCTGGATCACGCCGTCCACCCGGACCCTTGCATAGCCCTGTTTCTTAAGTTCCGCCAGGTGTTCTCTGTGTTCGCCTTTGCGGTTTTCCACCACCGGCGCCAGGATCAGGATTCTGGAACCGGCAGGTATGGCCATGATCTGGGAAACCATGCCCTGGGCATGGCCCCGGCCCACTTTTTTACCGCAGTGAAAACAATACTGGGTCCCCACCCGGGCAAACAGCACCCGCAGGTAATCATAAATCTCCGTGATAGTGCCCACGGTGGATCGGGGGTTTTTGCTGGCCGCCTTCTGTTCGATGGCAATGGTGGGGGAAAGTCCCCGGATGGTGTCATACCGGGGTTTTTCCATCTGTCCGATGAACTGCCGGGCATAGGAGGACAAGGACTCCACATACCGGCGCTGCCCCTCGGCGAAAATCGTGTCAAATGCCAGGCTGGATTTGCCGGACCCGGACACCCCGGTGAATACCACCAGCTGCTTTTTGGGGATCTCCACCTCGATATTCTTGAGGTTGTGCTCCCTGGCCCCTTTGACGATGATGCGGTCCAGCTCCGTGGCAGGGGCAATCTCCGGTACCGGCCTGTTTGATGCCGGCACCTGCGTGGACAGGTGCCGTTTTTTTCTCTGTACGCCCATATCTTAACATCCTTTGGGGAGTGTGTTTTTTAAAATTACCACAAAATGATAAGCACGGCAGCCAAAATGTAAAGATTGACAACAGTTGTCCCGCCATGCAGATGTATTGCATTAGGTACCAAAATGCATTATTGTAAAAATATATTAACCCTTGAAATAAAATGGAGATCCCATGACCATTGACAGATACCGGTTTGAAACCGGGGTTTACCGGCCCCCCAGTGAAGGGGGCAGCGCATCTTTGCTGGTGCGGTTCACCCGGAACTGCCCCTGGAACCACTGCACCTTCTGCAGCATGTACAAAACAGAAAAATTCGAACCCCGGCCCGTCTCGGAAATCATGGCGGATATTGATGCCATGGCCGCACTGACAGCAGATATTAAGGCCTTGTCAGCCAATGCGGCATCTTCGGGCGGCATCACCCGGGAAGGGGTGATGGCTTTGCTGGAAAAAAATCCTGAACTGGAGTATCATCCGGGAGCTGCCATGCTGATAAACTGGCTCATGGCAGGGGGAAGGACCGCCTTTATCCAGGATGCCAACAGCCTGATCATGAAAACCCCGGATCTGGTGAAAGCTTTGGAACACCTGAAAACAACCTTTCCCAATATTGAACGGATCACCACCTATGCCAGGGCCAGGACGCTGGCCCAGAAACCGGCCAAAGACCTGGAAGCCATCCGCAGCGCCGGCCTGGACCGGCTCCATCTGGGCCTGGAAACCGGGGACGACGACCTGTTGAAGGCCATCAAAAAAGGGGTCACTGCAGACGGCCAGATCAAGGCCGGCAAAAAAGCGGTGGCCGCTGGATTTCAGGTTTCTGAATACTGGATGCCCGGACTGGGGGGGAAAGAAAAAACCCATGACCATGCCAGAAACACGGCCCGGGTTCTCAATGCCATCAACCCCCACTATATCCGTTCCCGGCCGTTCCGTCCCATTCCCGGTACCCCGTTGCACCAGCAGGTGCAGGCAGGCGACATTACCCTGCTGACTGCCAAAGAACAACTGGAGGAACTCAAGACCATGATCCAGGACCTGGAGGTCACCGGAAAAGTGTGCTTTGATCATGCCATGAATTACTGGCAGCGCCCCGGAGGCAGCCTGCTGCTCACCCATGATTATGAAGGATATAAATTTCCGGAAGAAAAACCCGGACTGCTGGCCCTGATTGAAGAAGGTCTGGGCTTTGATCAGATGCCCCCCCGCAGACTGCACCTGTGAAGGCATCGGCCATGCATCCACCCCCCATATTAAAACTGGCTTATTCCAGCTGTCCCAATGACACATTTATATTCAAGGCCATTGCAAAAAAACTGATTGATCTCAAGGGGTTTACTTTTGATATTGCCGTTGATGATGTGGAAGCTTTAAACCAGCAGGCGGTACAGCTCAACCATGATGTCACAAAACTGTCTTTTGCCGCACTGGGAAATCTGCTGGACCGGTATGCTCTGCTGCGCTGCGGATCCGCCCTGGGCAGGGGATGTGGTCCTCTGGTGGTGTCCCGGCCCGGCACGGGCCTGGAAGATTCGCATACAACCCGGCAGACAGTGGCTGTCCCCGGCATGGGAACCACCGCCTGTCACCTGTTTCGTTTTTTCATGGCTGATCAATTCCCTGACATTGATTTCACCATCCTGCCTATGTCCTTTGAAAAAATCATGCCGTCTGTAGTGGACAGGACAGCAGATGCTGGTATCATTATCCATGAAGGCCGTTTCATATACCAGTCCATGGGACTCGAGATGAAGGCCGACCTGGGACAGTGGTGGGAAACCAAGACTGAACTGCCCATTCCATTAGGATGCATTGCCGTGCGCCGGGATATGGAGCCGGACATTGCCTGTGCGATCCAGTCCCTGATACAAAGCAGTGTTGCCCATGCATTTGCCAATCCTGACATGGGTGCGGATTATATTGCCGGGCATGCCCAGGAAATGGATCCGGCAGTAATCCATCAGCACATTGATCTGTATGTAAATGATTTTTCAAAGGATCTGGGAGAATCAGGGGAACAGGCTGTCACTGCATTTTTTTCATATGCCAGAAAAACCGGGATAATTCCGGAAACCGATCTGCCCCTGTTTGCCTGTTAATGGAGTTTTTCAAAGACTATGGCCCAGATTTGCCGGATACAAAAAACATTTTGCCGTAAGGTTGCTCTGACCCTGCAGAGCCAGAGCCATGCCATGCTCCGGGAAAATGACGGGGTGTTGATAGGCATTTCCGGCGGACCGGATTCCATTGCCCTGGCCCGGGTGCTGCTGTGCCTGGCACCGGATCGCAAGCTTCGGATCGGCCTGGCCCATCTCCATCACGGGCTGCGGGGGGTAAACGCAGACCATGACCAGGCATTTACCAGAGAATTTGCCGCAACGTACAATCTGCCATTTTTTTGTGAAAAAAAGGATGTATCTGTCCTGGCAAAACAGACCCGCACTTCAGTGGAAGAAGCCGGTCGAAATGCCAGGTATGCCTTTTTCACCCGGATTGCAGACACCCACGGATTTGTCCGGATTGCCACCGGTCACAACAGAGACGACAATGCAGAACAGGTGCTCATGGGACTGCTGCGGGGCAGCGGATCCAAAGGCCTGGCAGGGATCCCGCCGATACGGGAGGGCCGCTTTATCCGGCCCCTCATCGACCGGTCCCGCAGAGAAATCCTTGATTTTCTGGATGATCTGGGCCAGGCATATGTTATGGATGCTTCCAACCAGGACCCGGGCTATCTGCGAAACCGCATCCGCAGCCACCTGATACCGGTGCTGGAAAAAGAATATAATCCCGCTGTAAAAGAAGGGCTTCACCGGATCAGCGGCATTCTGTATGAGGAAGACCGGTTTCTGGATGGCCTTGCAGAAAAGGCATTTGAAACCTGTATAGAAAAAACAGACACAGATGCTGTTTTTTTGTCCATCCAGGCTGTTACCCGACTTCATGCGGCCCTGGTCCCCAGGGTTCTGCGCTGCGGCATCCAAGCGGTGAAATCAAATCTCAGGCAGATCACCCATGACCATGTCCGGGCCATCCAGCATCTTCTGACAGAAGCTGAGCCGGGCAGGCACCTGGATATGCCCGGCCAGATCAGGATATATAAAACCCGGTACCAGATCTGTTTTAAAAAAGAGGTCCTTCCCCTGCGGCAGCTGGGCAGGATACAGAAACAGGGCAGACAGCTGCCCCCGGAGGCGTAAGCCCACAAAACCATAAAACTTTTCCTTGTATATTCGCAAATTGTGTTTATATATACGTAAGTTTTGGTGTTCTATTTAAAGATAAGGAGAGAGGATCAACATTGAATCAATTTTATAAAAACATTTCCCTGTGGCTGGTGATCGTCCTGATGATGGTCATGCTGTATAATATTTTTAACCAGCAGCAGGTCGGACAGACAGATATCGGATACACGGAATTTTTGTCCATGGTGGAAAAGGACCAGGTACAGGATGTGGTGATCCAGGGACAGGAATTGTATTTTACCGATGTCAACGGTACCAGATACAAAAGCTATGCCCCTGATGATGGAGAGCTCATCCAGCTTTTGCGGGCCAATGGCGTTTCCATCCAAGCCAAACCACCGGCAGAATCTTCCTGGCTCATGTCCATTGTGATTTCCTGGCTGCCCATGATCGTGCTCATCGGCGTGTGGATTTTTTTCATGCGCCAGATGCAGGGCGGGGCAGGGGGCGGCAAAGCCATGTCATTCGGCAAAAGCCGGGCCAGGCTGATGGATGATAAAAAGGAAAAAGTCACTTTTGAGAATGTGGAAGGCATTAATGAAGCCAAAGAAGAACTTACCGAGGTGGTGGATTTTTTGAAAAATCCTGAAAAATACACCCGTCTGGGGGGCCGTATTCCCAAAGGGGTGCTCCTGGTGGGCCATCCCGGAACCGGTAAGACCCTGCTGTCCCGGGCTGTGGCAGGAGAGGCCGGGGTCCCGTTTTTCACTATTTCCGGTTCCGATTTTGTGGAAATGTTCGTGGGGGTGGGTGCGTCCCGGGTCAGGGATTTGTTTGCCCAGGGCAAAAAAAATGCGCCCTGTATCATATTCATCGATGAAATTGACGCAGTGGGGCGCCAGAGAGGTGCCGGTCTGGGCGGGGGCCATGATGAAAGGGAACAAACCCTGAACCAGCTGCTGGTGGAAATGGACGGATTTGAAGCCAATGAAGGCGTTATTCTCATGGCTGCAACCAACCGGGCGGATGTGCTGGATCCGGCTCTGCTCAGACCGGGCCGGTTCGATCGCCAGGTGGTGGTGGATATGCCGGATATCAGAGGCCGTGAAGGTATTCTGCGGGTACACATGAAAAAAACCCCCCTGAGCAGTGATGTGGACCCGGTTATCCTGGCCAGGGGAACTCCGGGATTTTCCGGTGCAGACCTGGAAAATCTGGTCAATGAAGCAGCATTGCTGGCTGCAAAGCGGGACCATGAAAAACTGTTCATGAAGGATTTTGAAGATGCCAAGGACAAGGTGTACATGGGGCTTGAAAGAAAATCCAAGGTGATCAAGGAAGACGAGAAAAAAACAACCGCCTATCACGAAGGGGGGCATGCTTTGGTGGCCCGGTTTCTTCCCAACACCGATGCCATCAACAAGATCACCATCATTCCCCGGGGAAGGGCTGCCGGTGTTACCTGGTTTCTGCCTGAAGAAGGGGATTTCAAATACAAGGACCAGCTGGAAAACGAACTGGCTATTGCCTTTGGCGGCCGGGTGGCTGAAGAAATCATCTTCAAACGCATCAGCACCGGGGCTGCCAACGATATAAAACAGGCCACCAAGCTGGCCAACCGGATGATCCGGAGTTTCGGCATGAGCGACAACCTGGCCCCGCTTTCCTATGAAGACCATGATGAAAATATTTTCATCGGCAGGGAAATGACCCAGGCCAAAGGCTATTCCGAGGCCACTGCCCAGCAGATTGATGCAGAGGTTGCCAAACTGGTTGACCGGGCCTATAAAAAAGCCAAAAAACTGCTGGAAGATAATGTCGATATCCTTCATAAGCTTACTGACCTGCTCATTGAAAAAGAAACTGTCCTGGGACCGGAACTGGATGATCTGATTGCTGAGCTGCGGCCGGACTATGATTTTTACGGCCGTAAAAACGTCCGTACCACCCCGGATACTGGCGCATCTTCAGATTCCCGGAAAAAAACAGATGCTGAAAAGACAGATGTTGAAAAGGAGGATGGTTCCGAGACTGCAGAAGCGGAAAATTCCGGAGGCACTGCTTCTGAGGACACAGCAGAAGATGTCTCAGATGATACCCCCGATGATGACACACCGGAAAAAAAGTCTGACAGGGAATAGAAAGATGGGAAATTTTCACCTGGAGTTCGGCAGGTTTCACCTGGAACTGGGCAGCCGGGCCTGTATCATGGGGGTGTTGAATGTGACCCCGGATTCCTTTTCCGACGGCGGCAGGTTTGACACCTATGAGACCGCCGTGGCCCAGGGTATGCGCCTGGCAGAACAGGGGGCCGATATCCTGGATATCGGCGGGGAATCGACCAGGCCGTTTTCAAAGACTGTATCGGAACAGGAGGAAATAGACCGGGTTATTCCGGTTATCCAGACCCTGGCAGGAAAAATTTCCATTCCCATTTCCATTGATACGGTGAAATCCGGCGTGGCAAAAGCAGCCCTGGATGCCGGGGCTGCCATGATCAATGATATTTCCGCTTTTGAACAGGATTCCGCCATGGCTGATCTGGCAGCCGGATACCAGGCCCCGGTGGTGCTCATGCACATGAAAGGCACCCCTGAAACCATGCAGGTGAACCCGGACTATGATGATCTTATGCAGGAAATTACCGACTATCTTGCCGCCAGGGCCGCATTTGCCGTTTCCAGAGGCATTCCCAGGCAGCACATCATCCTTGATCCCGGCATTGGTTTCGGCAAAACCGTTCACCATAATCTGGTGCTGATCAATAGCCTGGAAAAACTGCAGGCCCTGGGATTTCCACTTCTAATGGGTCCGTCCAGAAAATCTTTTATTCAGAACATCCTGAATAAAAATTCGCCTGATAAAATCAAAAAAGATCCGGAAAAAATTGAAATCGGCACCCTTGCTGCCGTAGGGGCCTGTCTTTCCGCAGGGGCACACATTGTCCGGGTGCATGATGTTGCCCGCGCGGTTACGTTTACCCGAATTTTTGATGCCATCAGGAATGCCTGAACAGAAAAACCATATATCAGGCTGTACTGTTTTCCTGCTCCTGTTTCTTGTTTTTTCCGGGTGCACCACAGAACCGGTGGAAACAAACCTGCTGCTGCCGGTGGAATTTTCCAATGTGCCCGAAGGTATGGTCCTCACCCAGTTCCGCACCGATAAAATAGAAATCCGTATCAAAGCTGATCCGGAACTGATTAAAAAAATTAATGAAAAACATATCCAGTATCCGGCTGATCTGTATACTGACCTGGATATTGATCCGGCAGGGGCTTCCGACTCCATTGTACCGGGGCACTATGTGTTGCCGGTGGACAAAAAGCGGATACCTGTGCATCCGCATATAACAATACTGGATATATCCCCTTCCTTTCTGAGTGTACACCTGGAAAAAATAACCACCCGTACCTTTAAAGTGAATGTTCCCTACACAGGTACGCCTGCCCAGGGATATATTATTCTGGAACCTTCTGCAGAACCGGCCTCTGTGATATTGTCCGGGCCCCGGTCTCTGATTGATGACGGCATCCAGGTTCTGAAAACCAAACCTGTTGATCTGACCGGCGCCCAGGAGACTTTTAAAAAGGAAGTACCCCTGGACCTGGAAAATCCCCATTTGTATTCCGCTTCTGCTCCCATCATCGTGGTCACCGTGCAGATCCAGGAAGAACAGGTGGAAAAAATTATTGAAAACCTTCCCATTCAGATGCAAAACTGTTCTTTCACAGCCGGCATTGAACCAGCTGCCATTACCATTTCGGTCAAGGGACCTTTTGCAGCCATGGGAAACAGGAATATGCTGGATCAGATATTTGCCTTTATTGACCTGGAAGGATTGTCACCGGGCGTTTATGCCCGGAATGCCCGAATAAATATACCTGTGGGCCTGGTCATGACCCAGGCGGATCCCCGGGTTTTTACCGTTACAATTGAATAAGGAGTACCCCCATGCTTCTGGTAATTGATGTGGGCAACACCAACACCGTGATCGGTGTGTATGACCAGGATATTCTGAAACACAGCTGGCGCATCCGCACGGTCCGGGATAACACGGCAGATGAGTTCAATGTGCTGGCAAAGGCCCTGTTTTCCGACAAAGGCATTCCTCTGTCCGCCATAACCCAGGTGATTGTTTCATCGGTTGTCCCCTCTTCTGTGGGAATTCTCAACGGATTCAGCGAAAAATACCTGCACCTGACCCCGGAATGGATCCAGCCTGCATCCGTGAAAACACTGATGCCCATCCTTTACAGCAATCCCAATGAGGTGGGGGCCGACCGCATCGTCAATGCGGTGGCTGCCTATGATAAATACAGGACCGGTTTGATTATCATTGATTTTGGTAC
>JAABSS010000471.1 GCA_011390235.1 Desulfotignum sp. | reverse complement strand
CGGTACCCCCCCTGGTGCTGTCCATTGAAAACGTCGGACACACCGGATCGCACTTATCTACCCGGATCAATGGGTCCATGGGCATGGAAAAAACCAGGCACAAAAAACCGATGCCGGTTTTTATATCTACATAAAGACATCCTCTTTTGTGTCCGAGAATAACAAATTCTGCACCATCTCAAAAAGCAGTTTCAACGAATAGGGTTTGGGGATGACTGCGTCAAAAGATTGCTTGTCCATCAGCCAGGGGGTGCCGGACATGGCGATGACCGGGATGCTGTCCCCTTTCAGGTTTCTGACATTTTCCAGCACATCATCCCCCGACATCTTGCCCATCACCATGTCGGTTATCACCAGATGGTATTCATTGGAGTGCAGTTTTTTTACACCCTTTTCACCGCTGTCCGCTGTATCAACCTGGTACCCTTTTCTGGACAATGCCATGGCCAGCATTTTCAAAATTGCTGTTTCATCATCAATGACAAGTATGCTTGCAGGCGCTGACGGGTTTTCAGGCATTGTTTGAATTCCAAAAAGGTTTTAGTCACACCTTCCTAATTTTTATCAATCCGGTCATGGTATAATATAACACCATACAGAATGTAACAGCAGAATACAATAGAGGAAACCCTTAAAAAATTCCGGTGATATTACGGAGTCAAAATACGTATTTTTCATACATCCATCAAATAGGATTTCAAATTCACCCTGGTATGCTTAAGGCCCAGTTTTTCACGGATATTGTCCCGGTGCGTATCTATGGCTCTCACCCCGCAGTTGAAAATCTGCGCGATCTCTTTGTTGGATAATCCCTGTTTTATGAATGCAGATACCTGTATTTCCTTAGAGGTCAGGCGGTGCATGGGATCGGACAATGTTTTTGAAAACGGGTTTACCAGCTCCTGGATGCTTTTTTCCAGCACATCAAACAGCTTGTGCTGATCAGCAGTGGAAAGCGTGTCCTTGAGCTTCAGGAGAACAGGCTGTATGACGGATGCATAATTGGCATCAATGTTTTCTTCCAATTTTTGTATATCCTGTTCCCTTTTCTGGAGCAAAACATTCAGTGTTGTATTGAGTTCTTGCAGTTCAGAGGCTTTTTTTCCAGCTCATCCCCGGCCATCTGCAACGCTTTTTCCGCTTGTTGTCGGGCACTGACATCTTTGATGATCCCTATAAAACCAATAATCTTTTGTTTGTCATCCTGTAAAAAAAATGCCGTTGTTTCCCCGGGAAACACCGTCCCAGATTTTTTTTTGTACTGTATGGTGTAGACAAAATCCGGCTGGTCAATATTTTTTTTCAGTTCTTCTCCCATCTGCCGGTATTGCTCCTGGTCATCATACAGATGACAGGTTTTTCTACCCTTGATTTGATCCAGGGTGTAGCCGAACAGCTTTGTGAAGGACCGGTTGCAATTGATGATGTTTCTGTCGGTGTCTGTCAATAAAGTGGCATCCCGGTTGCTGTCGAACGACAGCCTGTAGTGTGCTTCTTTTTCCCTGAGGGCTTTTTCAAGCAGCTTGCGGTGGGTGACATCCTTGGTTATGGACAAAATGATTTTTTCATGGTTGATTTCCAGTATCCGGGCGGACATGAGGCCAATCAGGGTTTTGCCGTTTTTGCCGACATACGCGAATTCACGGTTTTGAACAGATCCGGTCTTATTGAGGGCATGGACCAGATGCTGCCTGTCTTCAGGATGTTTCCAAATACCCAGTTCAAGGGAGGTTTTCCCCATCACATCCTTATTGGTATACCCTGTCATTTTTGTAAACCCGGCGTTGATATTCAAATACAATCCGTCATCCAGGCGGTTCAGATTTATGGCATCCGGACTGGTTTCAAACGCCTGTCGAAACAGGTCCTTTTTTTTATCAGGCATGTTATTGCCTCCCGTGAATCCGAATAATCAAAATGCAAACAATATAAATATGAGCAAAAAACGGGCCAGAATATTAATTATAAAATACCTTTTGAAGTTGAATTATTTACAACAAAGGAGTTTCTCCTCCATGTCCTGAAGAAGATACCGAGCAAATTATTGCAAACCATACTTTCAAGGCACAGGAAAAAGGATACGCTTGGCCGGTGAATCACCGGCCCAATGATGCCCGGGAAATTTTAGCCTCGTCAAACGAGGCCATCCGGGTCATGATTTTACAGGCCGCGTCTGCCATATCAATGGCAAGGGCTGCGCCCGTGCCTTCTCCCAGCCGCATGTCAAAGTCGATTAGCGGGGTAAGCCCCATGAATGAAAGGGCTGCGGCCTGGGCAGGCTCAACGGATTTATGGCCGCTGATCAGGTATCCTTTGATCCCCGGATTGATGGCATAGGCGATCAATCCGGCAGCCGTGGAAATCAGCCCGTCGAGGACAACGGCGGTCTGCCTGGATGCAGCTGCAAGAGCGGCTCCGGCAATGCCGCCCAGTTCAAATCCACCGATCTTTGTGAGAATATCCAGCCCATCTTGGGGGTTGACACCATGAAAGGCCAATACACGCTCAATTACTTGGGTTTTATGGGCAAGTCCTTTGTTGTCGACACCCGTGCCCCGTCCCGTGGCCACCTCTGGTGCAAGGCCGCATACAGTGCAGATAATTGCAGAGGCACTGGTGGTATTTCCGATCCCCATTTCCCCCAATCCCACAATGTCCACCGGTTCTTTTTCAAAGGCTTCCAGAAAAACCGCCATCCCTTTTTCCAGGGAATCAACTGCCTGGGAACGGGACATGGCAGGTTCCAGGGCAAAATTACGGGTGCCCGGCCCCACTTTTCTGATAATCAGATCGGGATGGGGTGCGAACGACTTGACAACACCCATGTCCACCACTTTCAGGTCAATGCCGTGATGACAGCAGAGTACATTGATGGCAGCACCCCCGTTCAGAAAATTTTCCACCATCTGCCCGGTCACCTCCCTGGGATAGGCGGAAACACCTTCTTCTGTGATGCCATGGTCTCCGGCAAAGACGAACAATGCTTTTCTGCGGAGTGCAGGGTTCAGCCGCCCCTGGATCAGGCTCATTCTGACGGCAAGCGATTCAAGCTTTCCGAGCGCTCCCAATGGTTTTGTCTTTTCATCTATTTTTGCACAGGCTGCCGGAAAAAGATCGTTGGACAAAGGCCTGATTCCTTTGACCACATCCTGGAAAAGCTGTTTTTCCGAAACGGCCCGACCTGCTGCAGTATTAATTTTCACGGGCTGGACAGAAGCTTTATTATATGATGTTTCCATCCAGGGGTCCCGGGGAGCAAGGGTGAAATCCAGGATATACTTGAGATCGTTGCCGGACAGAACTTTGGGCATCAGGGCCGGCACCCTGTGGGGCGGAACAATGTCTTGTATCAGTAATTTGAGGTATGCCTGATGCGAGGTCATGAACGGTATGGCTTTTTCCATATGTGTCCGGGTCATGCCGTAAGCACCGGCAAGTTTTGCTTCTTTGTAGTGGATAAGATTCACCAGGTTGGTATCAATCGTTTCGTTTTTGGTAATTCCGCTGAAAAAGGAAATCCAGCCCGCCCTGGCCACTTTTGATACAGCCTGGCAGAAAGCGATGACATCGGGGCAGGCATTGATGACCAGATCAAATTCACTGTGATGGGTGTCTTTTTCACAGCAAATGCCTGCTGCATCCAGAAAGGACCTGACGTGATGAATCTTGGATTCCTTTTTTTCGATGACCAGGGGTTGCAGACCAATGCTTTTTGCATACAGGGCTGCAGCAAGCCCCATGGTACCGCCTCCGTAAATAAGAAGCCGGCTGTTTCTTTTATATTCGATTTTTTCAAAGGCATTGATGATACAGCCGACCGGTTCTCCAAAACAAGCAATATGGTTATCCAGACCAGCAGGCAGTGGGACGAGGTTCCGGGAAGGAACAACAACATGTGAAGCAAAACCGCCGTCATGGTGAAATCCGATGATTTTCATCTCCTCACACAGATTCTCCAATCCCTGCCGACAGTAGCGGCAGGTGGTGCAGTTTGTTCCCGGCCATACCATAAAACGGTTCCCATCGGTATCCCTGACCACCATCTCATGTCCCATAATTCGTGGCAGGATCAGGTCCCGGTGGCCCTGCTCCCACATTTTGGCGTCAGTCCGGCATACGGCACAGCACAGCACCTCCACTCTGACAGAGCCGTCCGGGATATCCGGGATGAGGGGATCCTGTTTTACAATTTCGAGGGTTTTAAGCCGGTTCAGAACTATTTTCATCAGACATCCACTCCTGTTCGGTAAGAACCAGTTTTTTGATGCAGACATGCCCAACCCCTTCCGATGCAAGCCTGTCCCTGAGTGATTTGACCGCAACCGCCATGTCCAAGGGAAATACGCTGGCCTTGTCCAGGCCGCAGAGAACAAAGCTGTTTTCTTTTACCCTGATATAGTCGCTTCCGGATTTTATTATCAGAAGTTCCATGTCATGACACCAGCCGGTGAAGTGATTCCAGCCCTTTTTCAGGGGAGCGGTTCTGACTGGATACCCAGCGTTCGAGGGCCTTGAAGCCAGCACCGCTTTCCAATAGCCGACAGGCGATTTCGATCCCCTGTTCAACGGTACCGGCTTTTCCGGCTGTAAGGAAGATCAAACCTGCATTCAGGATCACTGCATCTTTTCTGGCACCGTTATCCGCCCTGGCAAGCAGCCTTGCAAACCGCCGGGATTCAATTTCAATATCCGGTACCGGTGACAATTCTCCAGGATCTCCGGCAGACAGACCCAGATGGACCGGATCGATGGCAAACCGTGAGATATCATCGTCATTAAAAATTCCAGCACAATACGTCATCCCGCACACAGAGGCTTCGTCCATCCCTTTGTCAGAATGGTCCACGCTGCCGTGAACCACCAGGGCACGGGTGTACCCGATTTCCTTCATCACAGCGGCCACAGGCTGGATCATTTCCTTTGCATATACGCCGCGCACACCGATGGAAGGCAGGGCCGGGTTGGCAAGGGAAGCTGCAATATTCAAGGTGGAGCCGAAAGAGATCCGGGACAGTATCCGTCCTAATGCCTTGGGATGAATGTGCGGGCTCATGCCGTTAAAAAGCCCTAAATTTGAAGATTCAATACTTCTGGCAACCATATCGGCAGTGCACTCCACATCCACTCCCAATGCTTCAGCCATGTCCACGGTGCCGCAGACCGAGGTGATGGCTCTGGCGCCATGTCTGGCCATGGGAATGCCACCGGCAGCGGCAACAATGGATGCCGCCGTGCTGATGTTGAATGTTTTGAATGTGTCCATGCCGGTGCCGCTGTTTTCCACCAGTGCAAGGGAGGGATCAACGGCAACCTTGGTGGTGTCCAGATTGTAAATGGAATCCCATGCCCCGGCCACCTCCTCACTGGTTTCACCTTTGGCTGTCAATGCAGCCAGAAAGGCACCCTGATGCATGTCGGTCACCTCATTGTTCAACACATGGAAAAAGCCCTGTCTGGATTCTTCACGGGTGAGAGGTTTTTTCTGGATCAGACGGGTAATGAAACCGCCCAAGAGTTTATCCAATCGATCAGACATCATATACCTCCTGAATATACAAATTCAGAAGGATTTAATTCCAGCAAAAATCCCTGGTTCAGCAAAGGGCAGGCTTTCCGGCTCATGGATCATCCTTGGAATACGCCTTCCCCCTCTGCGGCATACAGAAGAGTGGCCTGAATGCATTCCTTGTCCCCGATTACGGCAACGGCTGGCATGCGATGGAATTCCACCATCTTTCCTTTTACCCGGAGTTCCGCTGAAGTAACGGAATCCGGCACCTCAATGCAAAAATGATTTATTTAATATACTGGGAGATGGCTTGTCAATACCAATTTTTTTCCTGCACAACCACATCAAAAATTATGCATATGGCGCAAGTCTATTTTTCCGTATCATTCGGTGAGACAGATAGGTTCGATGATGCCTGTCCTGTATTCGAAATACCTGTCCGGTCAGGTTTCCCAAAAGTTTGTTTTTTCAATGTCTGGCAGCTTGGCCGTTTAGCTTAAAAGCACCATGCTGTACCAGCAGGGAAGCAGTTTGCCTTCTGCATTGAATTCCACTTTCATTCCCGACGGTTCCACTGTTTTTCCGATATCGATGCCGTAACAATCCATGGAAGGGCGGGCCATATGGGGAAACCGGCAGGGCTCTGGATAGGCGCACTCCTCGCACCAGACACAGAGGACCATGGCAAAGGCATGCATGAGATTGTGTGCCGTCATGGCCTCTTTTTCAATTTTCACCGTAATCTCCTGACCCTTATGGGGATCTGCGGTCTGGATAATCATGGCTTTTCTGTAAATGGAAAAGGCTTCCATGAATTTTTCCGGGGAAATGTTCAGGTGCGGCGGGCAGGTCCAGTATTGGCCCCATCGCCTGCAACCAAACCGGCATTTTAAAAAGGACCGGGAATCAAAGACAATGGTGTCCGTGTCAATGATGCGGGCTTCGGCTGCTCCCAGTTCCATGGCTTTTTTTACCAGTGTTTCAAAAATTTTTTCCAACTTTTCTTCCTTTGTTATGTAGGTTCGGTTCACAGTATCACGACCACCGGCAGGCTATCCTGTCAATCTTCGATAAAGGGCGGGAAGCAATGTAGGCAAAAGCTCTACCCGGGGCAGAATTATGCATTCCGTCTGTGGCGAAATCATCTGCAGGTAGTCACTGCCTTTCTGATCCGAAGTGATGATAAACGGGTGAATTTTTTTGCAACGCGCCTCCTGGACGGCTTTTTTCGTGTCGGCAATCGCATACTCCAGATTACCGTATTCCATGTCATAGGGCCGTCCATCCGTGAGCACTACCAGGATTTTAACGGCAGCTGAAACTTCTTCCAGTCTGGTTGTGGCATGGCGGACCACGGTCCCCATGCGGGTCAGTCCCTGGGGCTGGAGATTTCCCAACCGGTATTGGACCTTCTCGTCGTAAATTTCTTCAAAATCCTTGATTGTGAACATGTCCACACGGAAACGTCCTTCTGTACTGAATCCATAGATGGCGTAAGGATCTCCCAATGCTTCAAGGGCTTCGGCCATGATGGCCATGGCTTCTTTCTGGATATCGATGATCTTGCGGCCATTGACCTCCTCATCGGTTGATCCACTCAGATCAACCAGGAAAAAAACCGAAACATCCCGCACTTTCTTTTCCCTCCGGATATAGATATTTTCAGGCATGGCCACGCCTGAATGCATGTCTGTCAGGGCTTGAACAAGGGCATCGATATCAAGGGAATCGCCAATGGGTTGTGCCTGGAATTTGCGGAACATTTCCGGTTTGAGTTTCATGAACTGCTTCCGGATAAGACGAATCGTGCCGTCCAGGCGTTTTTTGACATTCAAGACAAAATCATTCTGGTGTTCCCGTGCAAACCGCTGCCGGACCTGGCACCAGTCAAGTTTGTAATCTGAAAGGTTCCTGTCCCACTCCTTGTAGAAAAACAACTTCACGCTTTCTTTGAGTTCTTCAGGGTCCGGTGATGTGAACTCGATGTTGTCAAGCATTTCACCCAGCAGTTGCCAGAGGGCATCCGGTGCTCTTTCACCGCCGGCGAGCAAGGAGGAGATCAATGCTTCCACAAGTTCCGGCGGGATGTCTTCGTATTCCTGGGATGCCTTCTTCTGGATCCATGTCAACGTATTGTCGGTCTCCTGCATCAGATCCGGAAGAATATCTCCCCACCAGGGCTTGGCGGCAGCGCCGACTGCTCCATCTGGAGAAATGCTGACTTCAGCTGGTGGAAAATCCTTAAGGTATTTGTCCATGTCACGGGTCAGGCTGGGCAGCGACTGGATCAGCCGTTGGTCCGCATCTGCATGGATTCGGTCGGGATCGGTGAGGACAGTGCCGTCCAGTCCTGTGTAGGGGAAGTTGTTCAGGAGCATGGCCTGATGGAGGGTCAGCAGCTTGAAGAACCTGAATTCAACTGCCTTGTCCGGCAGGTAAATAATTCTGCCGTCTGTGGCTGCTCCCCCTGTAAAACCGTTACATCCCAGCAGGACTGAATTTGACCGCAGTTCCACCACCTTTCCCAGGAGTGCTTCACAGATGATGGACAAAATGTTTTTCTTTTCTTTCAATGCCACGC
The DNA here is from genome assembly GCA_011390235.1 of Desulfotignum sp. Next base: position 1,103 of record JAABSS010000471.1, on the reverse strand, counting down.
CGGAGGTCAGGATATCCCCGGTTTCCATTGATTTCTGAGAAATGCCGCTGAAAAAATTGATAATTTCCTGCTCGGACCCGCTTTGTTTCAGCCCCTTGTCGATCCATCGGACGGTTTCATCGCTGTTCAGATTCAGACAGATTTTGTATCCCGATCGGATAAATTGATGGGCAGATTCAATGGAGCGGGTTGAAATCCTGATGGCCTGATCAAGCAGAAATCGCCATCGGGGCATTGTCTGGCTGCAGTTGGGTGCGGAAGATTCAATGAGATAGGCCTTGACCGCTTTCCAGATCCGTTGGGTATCGGTTGCTGCCTGGAAGGTCTGAAGGCCCTGGTTTCCCCAGTGAATGACGGATTCCGGGTCCTGCTGCCGGTCGAAGTTTTGCAGGGCATCCGGTGTACGGTTTAAAAAAGTGATGGCCACGTCTATGTCATATTTTGCCAGATCCAGTGCAAGTTTTGCCCATTGCGCTATGAAACGGTTGTCCCTGGGCAGGGCATCAACCGCGTCAAAAAACGGCAGCAGCAGGGACCAGTTGGTCCTGCAGACCTGTTTTGCCTGGGCGAAAAGAACTTTTTTGCCTGAAAGCTTTTCCGCTGCCCGGATGCGCTTTTCCACCTCGTCCAGAAATTTTTTTTTGGGTCCCGGGCGCAGGTAGGTTGAAGCAGTAATGGCCGCTTCATATGCCTCCATTCCAGCCCGGCTGCTGCCGGTCACATCCATGTCCGTATCCGCTGCATGCATGGGATCAGAATATTCCGGCAACGATTTCTTTAATGGCTTCCTGTATCTCGATATCATCGGTCATCGCTCTTGTTACGGCTGCTTCACAGGCGCTCAGCGGGGGTACACCGTCTGAAATCAGCCGGCCGGCATAAACCAGCAGCCTGGTGCTGATACCTTCTTCCAGGCCGTGCTGCCGCAGGTTACGAACCATTTCACCCAGTCTGACAAGAGATTCAGCCGTTTTCTGGTCCACGTTTCCCTCTTCCATGATAATCATCTGCTCCTCCCGAGGGGGAGGATAGGTAAAATCAATTGCCAGAAACCGCTGCCGGGTGGAGTGTTTAAGGTCTTTCATCACACTCTGGTACCCGGG
>JAABSS010000470.1 GCA_011390235.1 Desulfotignum sp. | reverse complement strand
CCCCCGGCAGATATGGGAATTTTTCTGTTCTGTCAAACTGACGGTTTATACCCTGGTACTGCTGGCTGTCACTTCCATCATCGGAACAGTGGTGCTCCAGAACGGAACCCCCCGCCAATATATCGATCTTTACGGACAAGGTATGTATAACCTGATAAAGGTCTTTCATATTGATGACATGTATCATGCCTGGTGGTTTCTGTTTTTACTGGTGCTTTTGTGCATCAACATTGTTGTCTGTTCGGTGGAGCGGCTTTCATTGATATGGAAAATTATTTTTCCAAAACAGATCCGATATAATCCGGACCGGTTTTTGCGGGCCAAAACAAAACAGACATTTGTTGCGGATCAGGATGCAGATCTTGTGGCTGCAGTTTGTGAAAAGTGGCTGTCAAAACAGGTGGGACCGGTGCACAGGCAAAAAGATGACAGCACCCGGATAATGTATGCGGAAAAAGGGCGGTGGACCCGGCTCGGGGTTTTTGTTGTGCATGCCAGTGTGCTTCTTTTGCTGCTGGGCGCACTGATAGGGGCTGTTTTCGGGTTTAAGGCCAATGTCCGAATTGATGAAGGAGATGAGACCAGGACGGTGTTCACCGCCAAAACAAGAGAACCTGTTCATCTGGATTTTGTGATCCGGTGCAATGAATTTGAAGTGAAATTTTATGATACCGGGGCTCCTGAAGAATTTCGATCCAATCTGACCATCATAGAAGACGGAGACAAAACGCTTACCACAGATATCCGGGTCAACCATCCATTGCGCTACAAAGGGATCAATATATTTCAGTCTTCTTACGGGACAGCATCCCCCGGGGCGGCCGTGGTCACCGTTGCTGACAACAGTTCCGGACAGGAAATCACCCGGACCATGCAGGTGGGTGAGACCATACCCCTTCCCGATGATGCAGGCAGTTTCCAGCTCCAGGGATTTTTGCCCCATTTTGATTTCAGGGGCCGTAATTTGGGTGAGGCCTTTTTCGGCAAAGTGAGCCTGAAGGGAAAACAAGCATTCCAGATCGGTTTGCCCATGCAGTTTCCCACCTTTGACAAAATGCGCAAAGGCAGATTCTCTTTCTTTGTTAAAGAATTTGAAAAAAAATACTATACCGGCCTCCAGGTCACAAAAGATCCGGGCGTGTGGTATGTATATGCGGGTTTTGTTCTCATGATACTGGGTTGCTGGGTGACCTTTTTCATGTCCTACCAGTCTTTTCTCATTGCCCTGTACCCCCTGGATGGTGGTGGAACCCGCATCCATCTGGCAGGCAGGACAAACCGCAGCGCACAGAACCTGAAGCTGAAACTTGCAAGAATGGCAACCCATCTGCAAAATCAATTTAAAAAAGGTTAATGAATATGAACAGCTCCTTTGCATTATCCTCAGCCACTTTTATTTATGGACTGGCCACGGTTTTTTATATAGGATCCTTTGCCTTCAAGAAAAAAATGCTGGCAAAGGCAGGTTTTTTCACACTGTTTACAGGCTTTGTTTTTAATACGGCAGGAATCGGGCTGCGATGGGTGGAATCCTATCAAATGGGGTATGGCCATGCCCCGTTTTCCAACATGTATGAATCTCTGGTCTTTTTTTCCTGGACCATGGCCCTTTTGTTTATTTTTGTGGAACTCAAATACAAGGAGCAGGGTTTTGGCGTATTTATTTCTCCTCTGATATTTCTGGCCATTGCCTATGCTTCTTTTGATCCTGGTATCAGCTCGAAAATAAGTCCATTGATCCCGGCGTTGAAAAGTAACTGGCTCATTGCCCATGTCATCACCTGCTTTTTGGGATATGCCGGTTTTGCTGTGGCTTTCGGGTTCAGCATCATTTATTTTATCAAACCCGGGCAGCCGGCCAAAGATGCTGTTTCTACCTTCCAGCCGGCCAAGGATGCTATTTCCGCCCGGCTGCCTGCCTGGGAAGTGATTGATGAACTTACCTACCAGATGGTGGTTTTCGGTTTTTTGTTTTTGACCATCGGTATTATTACCGGGGCGGTATGGGCCAATTCAGCCTGGGGAAAATACTGGTCCTGGGATCCCAAGGAAACCTGGTCCCTGATCACCTGGTTTGTTTATGCCATTTTCATGCACCTGCGCCTGATGCGGGGATGGCACAGCCGAAACCTGGCCCTGGTTTCCATTGTGGGATTTGTGGCGGTATTGTTCACCTATTTCGGGGTTAACTACCTGCTTTCCGGTCTCCACAGTTATGGATAGACTCCTAAATTCAAAAAAATACTTTCACATCTTTTTTTCAATCCATGAAAATGGATGTGAAAGTATTACGGCCTCCCTTTTTCCCTGCCTTTGTCTTCCTTTATCCCTGCCTCATTTTATCTTGACAACAAATTCAGATATTACTATAGAATAACGCGATTATGCTGTTTGGAACTGATTGCAGCCGACCCGAGCTGTGTCGGATGCAAAAAATATAGGTCCGGGTGGGTGCCTGGATAAAATGGTTATAGTAAACATCAACATTTTAACATTGATGGAGTTTTCATGAGTGAAATAGAAAACAAAACAGAACATGGTTCCATGGATGGTGCAAAGGAATGTGCTGCCGGTGATCCAAAAAATGACACAGGCCTGGGGCTGGGGGTCATTTTTTTTATTTTGGCATTTTTGATATGCTTTTTATCCGGCTGGCTGCTGTTTCCCAAGCTGCTGTATTCCAAACACGAGCAACCCTTTAATTTTGATCATGCGCTGCATGTACAGGAAACAGGGGACTGTGAATCCTGCCATTATCTCAGAGAAGATGGTACCTTTTCAGGCATCCCCGATACAGAATCCTGCCTGGATTGTCATACGGATGAACCCATGGGTGAAACAGAAGATGAGGCCATTTTTGCGGCAGAGTATGTGGCAAAAGGGCGGGAGGTTCCCTGGTATGTGTATGCAAAACAGCCTGATTGTGTTTACTTTTCCCACGCCGCCCATATCACGGCAGCAGACATGGACTGCATAACCTGCCATGGTCCCATTGGTGAATCCACTTCTTCCAGGCCTTATGAAGAAAACAGACTTACCGGTTACAGCCGTGATATCTGGGGAAAAAATATCTGGGGGATCACGAAAAACAGCTGGGACAGTATGAAAATGGATGACTGCGCAGTGTGTCACCAGGAAGAAACCGGCCATAAAGGGTATTGTTTCCAGTGCCACAAATAAACCAAACACAAGAATTGCAAACTTTATAGAGGATTTATATATGAAAGTTGACAGAAGAAGCTTCTTGGGATTGGGACTTGGCGCGGTTGCAGGTATTGCAATCTCCCCTGTGGGGGCCAAACTGACAGATGATTCTTCCATCTGGACCCAGAACTGGCCCTGGACTCCTGTTCCGCCTGACGGTAAAATATCTTATGACCAGTCGGTCTGCACCCTGTGCCCGGGAACCTGCGGCATAAACGTCAGAAAAATAGACGACAGGCCCGTGAAAATAGAAGGGCGCGACTCTTTTCCGGTGAATAACGGCGGGGCGTGCCTTCATGGCATTGCCGGGATTCAGTATCTGTATGATCCCAGCCGGGTGAAAACACCTTTGAAAAAAAACAATGGCCGATTCGAACCCATATCCTGGGAAGATGCCATATCTCTGCTGGCAAAAAGACTGGGAAAAATCCGGGAAAACCAGTCTCCTGATACCCTGGCCTGTATCACGGACACGGATCTGGGATCGGTTGCCGGGCTGTTCAGGCATTTTATGGCGGCTTTCGGCTCTCCCAACCATGTTACCATGCAAACCCTTGAATCCTGGCTGGCGCTGACCGCTCAGACCCTCCACGGCAGTGGGCATACCCTGGGGTTTGATCTGGACAATGCTGATTTTATCTTAAGCTTCGGGGCCGGTTTCATTGAAGGGTGGGGTTCTCCGGTTGCCTGTTTCAAGGCCAATGCCAGCCGCAAAAAAAGAGATGCAAAGCTCTATCAGATTGAACCGCGGCTTTCCACCACTGCAGCTGCAGCAGACAGATGGATACCGATCAATCCGGGTACTCAGGCGGATCTGGCCATGGCCATGTGCGGTATCCTGTTGCAGGAGAACCTGTTTGATCCGGAATTTGCCAGAGGATTCAAAGGCGGGCTCAACCGGTTCAACGCAATGGTGCAGCAAAAATACCCCTTGGAGCAGGTGGCAGCCATTACCGGTATCAGTGCAGCTGACATCAAAAAGACTGCCATTGCTTTTGCAAAAGCAAAAATGCCGGTGGCCATTCCCGGCAAAGGCCGCGGGAACGGTGCCCAGAGCCTCAAGGAATTTGCCGCTGTACACACCCTCAACTGCCTCACCGGCAATATAAACAAAAAAGGCGGCACTTTTGTCAAGCCGGTCCACAATTATCTGGCATTTCCTGATCCGGTTCAGGATACGGTGGCCCGAAAAGGTACAGCCAGAAAAAAAATAGCAGCATCTGTACAGGAACTTGTGACCAAGGCAAACCAGTCTGATGAACCGGTGGTGGATACATTGTTTGTTTACAATGCCAATCCCTGCTATACCCTGAATGAGCCCATGCAGGCTGTAAAAGCTTTTGAAAAGATTCCTTTTGTGGTCAGTTTTTCATCATTTATGGATGAAACTGCCCTGTCTTCGGATATGATCCTGCCTGTATCCACATTTTTGGAACGGTTTGAAGATGTCCCCTCCAAAGCAGGACTTGCCAGTTCGGTTGTCGGACTGACAAGTCCTGTGGTGGATCCCGTGTTCAATACCCGCAGTCCGGGCGATGCATTGATCCGGCTGGCAAAAGCCTGCGGGGGCACCATAGCCCAAAGTTTTGAATGGGACAATTATGAAACCTGCCTCAAAAATCTGGTTCCCGGTATATGGAAGGCTTTGTCCAGGGAAGGCTATGCCCTTGTTTTACAAGACCCTCCCACCGGCAGGGTGGAGACCGATTTTGCTTTTCTTGCTGACAACCCGCCAACAATCCAGCTCCAGGGGGAGTTTGATCTTACCCTGGTGCCCATAGACAATATGCGGGTGATCAGCACGGTGCCGGCTTCCTCTCCTTTTGCCATCAAAACAGTATCTGACCGGGTGATAAAGAACAAGGACATGTTTGTGGAAATCAATCCCGAGACGGCAAAAGGATTTAAAAACGGGGGCTTTGTTACACTGACCACCCCTGCCGGATCTGCAAAAGTGCGACTTGATTTCAATGAAGGGATCATGCCGGGTGTCATTGGAATGGTCGAAGGACTCGGCCACTGGTTTGATAACAAATATGTTGCCGGCAAGGGCGTGAATATAAATGAATTGATAAGCCCGGTAATTGAACCTGGTTCAGGACTGGATGCTGCTTCTGGAATCAAAGCCAGGATATCAAAGGCCTAAATGGTGTGGACAAACTTTCAAAGAGGTTCTGATGATACAAGATAAAAAAGCACATATGTTCGGAATGGTTATTGATCTGGACAAATGTACCGGATGCGGTTCCTGTACGGTGTCGTGCATGGCTGAAAACAATATTCCGTTTAAGGAGGATGAATCCAATAAAAAGGACAGTCTCACCTGGATGCGGGTTTACAAGGTTTCCAATGGCAAATCATTTCCAGATACCCAGACAGCTTATCTGCCCAGACCCTGCCAGCACTGCGGTGGCAAAGGTGACCATGGCCATTCCCCCTGTGTTACAGTGTGCCCGGCAACGGCCACCGACTACGGATATGACACCGGTATTGTTTCCCAGATCTACACCCGGTGTTTCGGATGCCGGTATTGCATGGCAGCCTGTCCCTACCATGCCAGGTATTTCAACTGGTGGGACCCGGTTTGGCCTGAAGGTATGGAAAAGTATCTGAGCCCCAATGTATCGCCAAGAATGCGGGGGGTGGTGGAAAAATGCAGTTTTTGTTACCACCGGTATCAGCTGGCCAGAGAACAGGCCTATTACAATGAAACCGATGAAATCGCAGAAGACGCATACCAGACGGCATGCACCACAGCCTGTCCTGCCGGTGCCATCATATTCGGTGATCTGAACAATCCTTCCCACAAGATTCACCAGATCGTCAAACCTGACCCCCATCCAGATCCCCTGAACCATGATGTGGTGAGAAAATCAAGAAATCCCAAGGTGTTCCGGCTGCTTGAGCGCCTGGGAACCAACCCCAAGGTCTATTATATGTCAGAACGTGAATGGATCAGAAAACTGGGGGACAGCTACCTGGATGGTGAATGGGAAAAGGTAAAAAATCATTATGGGTCTGCTTCCCATGACTAGAAAATCCAAAATCTATGTGAGGAGTAATTGAATATGGATGCTGCATTAATACCTGAAGGTGCAAAACGGTGTTCGTTTCCCAAATTCATGCTGGGAATAGCCATTGTAGGTGCTGTCCTGCTCTGGGGCGTTTATGCCATGCTGCTGTGCTGGTTCAAAGGGTTGAACCAGACCAACATGAATGATTATTACGGATTTGCCCTGTGGATCTGGGCGGACCTGGCTGTTATAGCCGTGGGCGGCGGGGCGTTTTTCACCGGCCTGCTCAAATATATTTTTAAAGTTGATGAACTCAAGAATATCATCAATTTTGCGGTGATCATCGGGTTTATCTGTTACAGCTCGGCACTGCTGATTCTGGCTATTGATATCGGGCAGCCGCTGCGGGGCTGGTTTATATTCTGGCATGCCAATGTACATTCCATGCTCACTGAGGTGGCCTTTTGTCTTTCCTGCTATTTTGCGGTGCTCACCATTGAGTTCATTCCCAATATCCTGGAAAACAGGCAGCTCAACAAGGTGCCTTTCTTTCATCACCTGGCCCATAACATGCACGGTGTAATGGCCATATTTGCGGCCACCGGTGCATTTTTGTCCTTTTTCCACCAGGGTTCCCTCGGCGGTGTTGCCGGTGTCCTGTACGGACGGCCTTTTGCTTTGCGGGATGGTCTTTTGATCTGGCCCTGGACCTTTTTTCTTTTCACCTGGTCTGCCGCAGCATTCGGCCCTTGTTTTACCCTTTTGGTGACCCGGATCACCGAAGCGGTCACCGGGAAAAAACTGGTCAAAGACAATGTGATCCATCTGCTTGCCAAAATATCCGGATGGATGATATTCACCTATATTATTGCCAAAATCATAGACACCATATACTGGGCAACGGTTACCGCGCCCAGTCTCGGATTTAAACTCAGCCATTTTTATACGGGCAACAGCCTTTACGGCTATTGGATTCTGGTTACAGAGGTTATCATCTGCGGTCTGATCCCCGGTCTTTTGCTCATCAACAAGAGCACCCGGGAAAACCCCACCCTTCGGCTGGTGGCGATCATTCTGGGGGTTATCGGTGTATGCCTCAACCGCTGGGTCATGGTCCTTCAGGTAATGGCGGTACCGGTCATGACTTTTGATACCTGGGCCCTGTATATTCCATCCTGGCAGGAAGTGGCCACCACCATTTTGCCGGTGGCCTACGGCATCATCCTTATTGCGGTGACATACCGCTATCTGCCGGTGTTTCCCCAGGAACGGGAACTGAATCAATCCAAGGCGCAGGAATCTTAGAAAAGGAGAAAAATTATGTTTCCATTTATCTTTGAATGGGTCTGGGATATCGGGCATGTGCTTTTTTTCGGCGGTTTGTGGTATGCCGTCGGGATTCTGGGAGCGGGCATGGCATACTGTATTGCCAAAGCAGCCTATGATACTGTAAAGGAATCACAAGACAGCAGTCATTGATTCATCTGTCGGAACTACACTTATCTGAGACAGAGACAAAACAGCTGTCCTTAACCTGGAAAACAGGGTCGGGGCGGCTGTTTTTTTTTAAAGGGGTTGTTCAGGCAGTGTTTACTTTTTCGGGGATGACAAAACCCAGTAAACCGCCCATGCCAGGGCCACCGGGGCAGGGCCTGTGGCTGCAAACAGCAAAAGCTGTCCGTTCCAGGGCTTGATGACCATGGCGCAGACAATGGGGTACAAAATAGACGCAACAATGGCTGCACGTTTTTTTTTGGACAGGCGCGCAAGGGTGTCTGTGTCTTTTTTGGGCGGTGCCGGTTTAAGCATTCTTGGCAGAATCAGTATACCGGATATCAACAGGATCAGAACCAGAATTTCACTTACGCCGGTCACGCGGTTTCTCCCTTTTGTCTGTGCAATGTAAAATGGTTCTATATCCCAGAGATCCAGAGGTTTGTCAATGCCGGCAGTCATTTTTGACAGGGTAATCCCATGCAGGTGCAGCGTCACATATATTGACATAGCCTCCTGTGGGTGTTGTGTGACAGGACCGTCAGATGCCAATCTCGGGCCGGTCACACGGCACCCGCAGGGGGCGGGTATCAAGCAGCTGAACAGGATGTGGTTACATGTGATGGCCCTGTATTTTTGACATGACCTTCGGCCGGTTTACTGCAAACGGTTTTGTATAAAGGCGGCCATGCGGGCCAGCACCAAATCAGGCTGTTCATGGTGGGGGGCATGGCCGCAGTTTTTGATATGTTGTGTCTCACAGTCCTGGACACCATTTTCTATGGCTGTCAATTGCTGTGCCGTGCCGTAGGGATCATCTTTTCCCTGGATGGCCAGTACCGGCACCTGGATGCGGCACAGATATTTTGTGATATTCCAGTGCACAAATTTTGGATGCAGCCAGGCATCATTCCATTCCCAGAAAGCGGTGTCCGTGTTTTTGCCATGGTACCGGCGCAGCTTTTCTTTGAGGCCTCCTGCCAGATAGGCATGTCTGGCCGCACGGATGGATGCCAGGGTCACAGGTTCGCAAAAAACATGGGCAGCTTCGGTGATCACACCCCTAAGCCCGCCGGCGTTACGGCTGCCGCCAAAAACAAGGGCAATGGAGCCGCCGTCTGAGTGGCCGATGAGAATATGCTCCTGGATACCGGCAGCGGTAAGAATTTTCGGCAGTACCGTCAGAGCCTGGATATGCATGAAGTTGATTTTCCAGGGAAGTCTGCAGGTGCCGGATCTGCCGTAACCCAGTCGGGAGAATACAAAAGCATTACACCCGGTTTCTTTGGCCAGACGTTCCGGGAAGGTTTTCCACATCTGTACACACCCCAGGCCTTCATGGAGGAAAACCAGAGCGGGGAGATTGGTATTTTTCTGCCAGTGCCATTGGATCTCAAAAACATGGTTGTCAACAACAAGGCGGTCGGTCACAGGGATTCCTTTGGCCGGTTGCATTTGGTGTCTATCGGCCCTTTTGGTTTTTAAGGGTTTCAAACGCTTTTTGTATTTCTAAAAAGCGTTTGGC
>JAABSS010000482.1 GCA_011390235.1 Desulfotignum sp. | reverse complement strand
GGAGCCCCTGGTGGTGTCCTGTGAACGGACCGTCAGAGCCGGAGGGGGCCTGGTAAAATATGCCGGGATGCTTTGAAGTCATAGAATGGATCGCTGTATTTCATTATTCACAGGAAACCCGGCCCCGCAGGGTCTCGGGCCAGGCACAGGATACCACCAGGGGCGGGTATCAAGCAGCTGAACCAGATAGGGTTACTTGTGATGGACCTGCATGCAATTCCCTTGGCCTTGACTTTCCGGATCATGGGCACTATTTTATGCAAAATTAACCCATAGAGCAAAGAATAACATTAATGGCCCCTTCGATCATCTCCATAGCCGGAAAATCCAATTCCGGAAAAACCACATTTCTTGAAAAACTGATCGCTGAACTCACCGGCAAAGGGTATCGGATCGGATCGGTCAAGCACACCCATGACGGATTTGAACTGGACAACAAGGGAAAAGACAGCTGGCGCCATAAAAAGGCCGGCGCTTCCGCCACCCTGGTGGTTACAGAAAAAAAAATTGCCCTGGTCAAAGATGACCTGCGCGCCGACATAGAAAAAATGCAGGATTATTTATCTGATATGGACCTGATCCTGGCTGAAGGATTCAAGCGCCAGCCCCTGCCCAAGATCGAGGTTTTCCGGGCAGACGGCCCCCATGCACACCCCTTGTGCCTGGACAGCCCGGACCTGATTGCTTTTGTCACTGATTCAGCCTTTGCCCCGAAAGTGCTGATTTTCGGCCTGGAGGATGTGGCCGCCGTTGCATCGTTCATTGAAAAACGGTATCTGGGATGTCCATGATGAAAACCACCCCCACTATCTGCCTGGCCATTCTGATTATATTGATCTGTTTTGTGGGCCTGTGCCTTCCGGGCATGGTATTTTGCGGGCCATCTTCTGAAAATCATCACTGCATCACTTTTCTGGACCATGGGACCATCAACTGGAGCACCGGAACGGTTACCGCTGTCGGCGTGGCACCCCCCCGTATTACCAAGGCCAACAGGCATGAACCCGATCCCGGATCGGCCCGGGCCGATGCAAACCGACGGCTTATAGATATGCTCAAACAGATCCGGATACACAATGACCTGCGTGTGGGAATGTATGCGGCCCAAAATGATACGATTATGGCGGGAATTGAGAAAACAGCCAGGGATGCATCCATTATCCGCCAGTATTACACCTCGGCCCTGGATGTGGAACTGGCTATCCAGACCCCGATTTTCGGCGGGTTCCTTCAGCTGGTTCTGCCCGATGAAATCCGGCAGATTCCCAGAATCAATCCTGAAATCCGCCCCCACGCCCAGATTGACTCGGGGAAAATCCCTTATACCGGCCTGATTCTGGATATCAGGGAACTGGCCTTTGAACCGGTTTTATACCCGGTCATTGTCAGTGAACAGGGGCATCTCATTTACTCTTCTGTATTCATCAGCCGGGAATTTGCCGTTCAGCACGGGGTGTGCAAATACCTGTGTTCCATGGACAATGCCCTGGAAGATCCACGGGTGGGCAGCCACCCTCTGGTGCTCAAAGGTTTGAGAACAGCGGGAAAGGACAATACCGCCATCGTCATCAGCACAGCCGATGCCAAAGAGGTTGAAAAAGCAACTGAGCGGCACCTGTTTTTAAAGCAATGCCGGGTTATTTTTGTGACTGAAAAATTTTAAATCATTCATCTCTACACACAATTTTTAAGGATTTGCCATGACCGATTTTATCCCTACCAGAAACGATGCGTTTTCCCTTTTACAAAAATACAATCAGAAACCAGGTCTGATCCGGCACGCCCTGGCCGTGGAAGCGGTCATGGCACATTTTGCGAAAAAATTCGGTGAAGATGAAGAAAAATGGCGGGTCATCGGCCTGGTTCATGACCTGGATTATGAGCAGTTCCCGGAGGAACACTGCCACAAATGTGTTGATCTTTTCAAAGCGCACAACTGGCCTGAAGATTATATCCGGGCCGTCATCAGCCATGGGTGGGGCATCTGTACCGATGTTGAACCCAAAACCCCTCTGGAAAAAACCTTGTATGCCATAGATGAACTCACCGGTCTGGTGGCGAGTTCCGCCCTGGTAAGGCCTTCCAAAAGCATTCTGGACATAAAAACAAAATCTGTGAAAAAAAAATTCAAGGACAAAGCCTTTGCTGCGGGTGTGGACCGGGAAGTCATCAAAAAAGGGGCTGTCATGCTGGACATGGAATTGTCTGATCTGATCACCGAGGTTATTGCCGGCATGCAGCCTGTGGCAGAAGAAATCGGCCTCAAAGGCAATCTATAAGCGTCAAAACCATGACAAGGATTTTTGACGGATCCGGCAGTTTTTTCCTTGTAACCGGTATGCTTATTTTTGCAAACTAAGGAAGCAAGGCACTGTAATTATTAATTAATTTTATATCATTTCCTGTCTGGCACACCGATTGCTTATTCTTATGTTTTAAATGCATTATTTGGAATAAGGAATCAACATGAACCAGACATTTAAAAAATTTTCCCGCAGGTTTCTGGCATTGTTTTCAGTGGCTTTTCAGCAGGCTGCCAGGCAGGCAGACCATGCCCGACTGAGCCGGCATATTGTTGCTTTGAACAAAAAAACCTCCTCAACTGACATCATCAATGAATTGTCTGTCTGCCTTAAAAATATCCTCAATTACCGGTTGTTCGCCTTTGTGGTGAAAAAAGAGGCAGGGGTCGATGTCTGGCTGGACCCCGGCATGTACAAAACTGCTTTGGAACACATCATTTTACAGGATTTCCATCTTGAAAACCCGGCAGATCTTACCTATCTGAACAACAATGTTGAGCTGACCAGCCGTCAGAAAAACGTTGACCTGGATAGCCTGATTTATTACGAACTGAACGAAGAAAACTGTTATGCCCGCCTGTATATGCTTCCTGAAAAACCGGTATATGCGTTTCATGATGAAGTGGTGACCCTGATTCTCCAGGGGTGTGCAACAGCCTTATCCAAACAGCTGAAAATGGAAAACCTCAGGAATGCCGCTGTTATTGATCCGCTGACCGGGTGTTACAACCGGCGGGAATTTGAAACCCAGCTCTCCCGCCATATGGCCTCTGCAACCCGGCATCAAAACAACCTGTCCCTGTTCATGTTCGATCTGGACCATTTTAAACAGATCAATGACACCCATGGGCATCAGGCAGGTGACCTTATTCTTAAAAAAATTGCTTTTCTGGTCAAAGACAATATGCGGCAGGGAGATATTCTTGCCCGGTACGGCGGAGAGGAATTTATTGCCATCCTGCCGGAAACCGGCAGACACAAAGCCATGGAACTGGCAGACCGGCTACGAACCAAAATAGCCGCTGCTAAAATTCCATACAATGACACAACCCTGGGGGTCACTGCAAGCTTCGGGGTTTCCGAACTGATCCCCGGCATGGATATGGGGCGGCTCATTGAAGATGCCGATACCATGCTCTACAAAGCCAAACGCAACGGCAGGAACACGGTAATGCCCGGCCTGATCAAAGTCTGTCCTGGTGCGGCTGTTACAGTTTGAACCGTTCCGTCATGGTGCGCAGCCGGGTAATGACCTGATCAAGGGTGCCGGCCTTTTGTTTCACATTGTCTGACAGAGACCGGATATTTTCAGCCGCAGACAGTACGTCGGAAATCTCTGATGCCACCTGCCCTGCCACCTGGGAACTCTGGGCCACATTTTCATTTACTTCCTGGATACCCGCTGATACCTGGCCGATATTTTCCGTCATGGCACGGGTGGTATCGGACTGGGATGCAATGGCCCGGGCGTTTTCTCCCACAAACTGATTAATATCATTTATAATTGTGGAAATATCCTCGATTTCGTTTACAGCCCCCTGTATCTGCTCCTTGATTTCCCGGATGTTGTCGGCAATCTCTTCGGTAGCGCCGGCTGTCTGACTTGCCAGGTCCTTGATTTCATTGGCCACAACAGCAAACCCCTTGCCGGCATCACCTGCCCGGGCCGCTTCAATGGTGGCATTCAATGCCAGCAGATTGGTCTGGGAGGATATACTGGCAATGGTATCCGTAACCTTGTCGATCTCTTCGGCTGCCCGGTCCAGTTTCTGCACCCGTTCCGATGTCAGCCTTGCCCGGTCCACTGCTTTGACAGTGATATCCCGGGTCTTGCCGGAGTTTTCCGCCACCCGGTCAAGGCTGGTCTGCATGTCCCGGGTACCTTCGGAAACAGTTTTTACATTGGTGGCAGCCTCCTCCATGGCAGCTGCCACAGAATCCATGTTCATGCTCATCTGCTCGGCTGCAGAGGCCACAGAATTAACCCGGGCCACAGAGGTATCAGCGCCGGTGCCCATATCATCGGAAATCCGGTTCAGCTCGCCGGATGCATCGCTCAAGGTATCCACCCCTGCATTGAGATCCTTGACCATGGCAGCCAGGCCTGCCACCATCTCATTCATGGATGTCACCGTGTCTCTGATGGCATCTTTGGCTTTATATGAAAAGGTGTGCTGAAAATTTCCTTCTGCCACTGCCCGGGCCAGATCAGCCATGCCCTTCATATGGGTCATGAGCTGGCGGTTCATCACCGCAATGATCAAAGCGCCGATCAGCAGGGCAATACATCCGCTGATACCGGCAGTGGTGATGATCTGCCGGTTGACCCCGGCCATGAGTTCAGCCTCGGACACTGCCACCACAAAAAAAAGATCCCATGGCGTGAAATGATTGACAAAGGCATAATAGGTCTGGTCTCCCTGCTGAAATTCAGCAAATCCGGCTTCTGTTTCAAGAATGGCCTGGCCATTGGTAAAATCCTGCACCTTCTGATCCACCACAACCGCTGCATCAGGGTGCACCAGAATTCTGCCTTCGGCATCTGCCACAAATGAATACCCGGAGCCATTCACCGTAATCTCCTGAATAAGTTCCTGAAGATCAGGGGTGAAAATCGGGCTGACAACACTGTAGGCCCCGGCAATTTT
The DNA here is from genome assembly GCA_011390235.1 of Desulfotignum sp. The sequence goes on along the minus strand of JAABSS010000482.1, from coordinate 11,774 downwards.
CTGGTCAATGGATTCCCGGAACGGCGCAAAGATCTGCAGGCCCATGTTTTTACCGGTGCCCGTCCGCATTTCATGGGAACTGCCGGCACTTATCGCTGCAAACACTATGCTGTCAGGTCCGTAATAGGTTCCCACAGGCCGGGACCCATCTTCATTTTCCACACTGGTGGAAACCTTGATCAATTTGTTGTCAAACATCTGGAAAATGGCAATTTCCGCATCACTGAAACGGCCCACTTTGTCCACGATTGCGTACTCTCCGGTAACAAACTCCAGTCCAAAAATAAGCTTGGGAATGGTGAGGGTGGCAGTTTCTTGTGTCTGCACATCTGATATCTGCATATCAACGGTTCTGGTTTCCACCACCATGGGCTTGCCCGCTGCCTGGCTTTCAGATACGAGCATGCCCATATCAGCCGCCATCTTATCCTGCTGCAGGGCATAGCGGGTCTCAACCGTTTTTAAAAGCACATCCGACACACTCTGAATTCCCGCCTTTCCCCTGGCCAGAAACGATTGTTTGCTCTGGAAAAAATTCACCCCTGCAATGATCAGAATGGTGATCAGAATTGCTCCCAGAGATCCCAGATACAGCTTTTTGCCAAATCCCATGTACTCCTCCTTTGTCAGAACCTTTTCAAATCGGAACCCATTATTCTTTTTTTTTGCAGGTATCATACCCGGTTTTTTCCAAAAAGCAAGGCAGTTGGAAGATTGTCACCAGGCAATTGCAAGCAGACCTGTCCAAATATGCGGCAAAATTTTTCTTGTTGAATCTTTGTGTTTGTGGTTTCATAAAAAGATCAGTCAATGAGAGGTGATTCCCTGGATGCGGCCGGCTGTTGGAACATCTTTTGCAATAACCCTTTACTTTAATTATCAGGACAATACGTATGCAGAAAAAAGACTATGTAAAAACCCTCACCATAAACAACCAGGAATATGATTTTTACGACATCCGCCGGCTCGAAGAGCAGGGACTGGCTGATATCAGCAGGCTGCCGTTTTCCATCCGTATTCTCGTTGAAAACCTTTTGCGGAAACTTGACGGAAACATTGTCACCCAGGCCGATCTCATGGCCATTGCCAACTGGCAGAAGCACTATGATGCGCCTGTGGAAATTCCCCACCACCCTGCCCGGGTGCTGATGCAGGATTTTACAGGGGTGCCTGCCGTGGTGGATCTGGCAGCCATGCGGGATGCGGTAAAAAAAGCCGGCGGAGACCCGGCATCCATCAACCCCCTGATTCCGGTGGAACTTATTGTGGACCATTCGGTCCAGCTGGACTTTCACGGAACCGACACCGCCATCACCGACAATGTCGACCTTGAGTACGCCCGCAACAAAGAGCGGTATGAACTGCTTAAGTGGGCCCAGATGAGCTTTGACAACTTCCAGGTGGTTCCCCCCAACTCAGGCATCTGCCACCAGGTCAACCTGGAATATTTGGGCCGTGTGGTCATGAAGGATGATTCCGGCAACAAACCGGTTCTGTTTCCTGATTCCCTTGTGGGAACGGATTCCCATACCACCATGATCAACGGTGTCGGCATCATGGGATGGGGGGTCGGTGGTATCGAAGCCGAAGCCGTGATGCTGGGACAACCCTATTTCATGTCCATCCCCGAGGTTATCGGGGTGAACCTCACAGGCAGCCTGAAACCCGGGGTAACCGCAACCGATCTGGTGCTCACCATCACCGAGATCCTGCGCAAATACAATGTGGTGGAAAAATTTGTCGAATTCTTCGGACCGGGTGTAAAGCAGCTCAATGTGACCGACCGGGCCACCATTGCCAATATGTCTCCTGAATATGGCGCCACCATGGGGTTTTTCCCTGTGGATGAAAAAACCATTGCATACCTTGAAATGACCGCCCGAAGCGGACAGGCTGAAATGGCCAGAGCATATGCCCTGGCAGCAGGTCTTTTTTATACAGGCAAAGAAGCCATTGCATATACCGATGTGGTGGAGGTGGACCTGTCTGCTGTGGTGCCATGCCTGGCAGGGCCGTCACGGCCCCAGGACAGGGTGGTGCTCAACGAAGTGGCATCCAGCTTTTCCCGGCTGCTTTCATGCAGGCACGATCGGGATACAAGCCTTGATAACCTTTCCCAGTTTCTTGATGAATCCGGCTGTGTGGCCAGCCGGGAGACACAGTGCACACCAAGCGGAAAACGGTCTGTAACCATTGATCTGAACGGCACCCGGACGGAAATCGGTGACGGCAGCATCGTCATCGCCGCCATTACCTCATGTACCAATACCTCGAACCCGTCAGTGCTTATCGGTGCAGGACTGCTTGCCAGAAATGCGGTTAAAAAAGGCCTCAGGGTCAGGCCCCATGTCAAGACCTCCCTTGTACCCGGATCAAAAGTTGTAAAGGATTATCTCAAAGACGCCTGCCTGCTTCCCTATCTTGAGGCTCTGGGGTTTCACGTGGCAGGGTACGGCTGCACCACCTGCATCGGCAACAGCGGTCCTTTACATCCCCGGATCGAAGAAGCCATTGCTGCCGATGATCTCACGGTTGCCGCGGTATTGTCCGGCAACAGAAATTTTGAGGCCAGAATCCACCAGCGGGTCAAGGGCAATTTTCTTGCCTCTCCGCTGCTGGTCATCGCCTTTGCCATTGCAGGGCGAATCGATATTGACCTGCTCACCAGCCCTGTGGCCATGGATCCCAATGGAAAACCGGTCTTTCTGGAGGACATCTGGCCGAAGAACCAGGAGATTGCAGACCTGATTCAGAAACATGTAAAGCCTGAATACTTTGCATCTGAATATGCACAGATTTTTTCAGGCGATGCCTTCTGGAAAGCGCTCACTGTGACCCGGAGTGTTACCTTTGCCTGGGATAAGGCCTCCACCTATATCAAAAATCCCCCTTATTTTGAAAATTTTGCCATAGAAACCGTTCAGGCCGGTGACATCAAAAACGCCCGGGCATTGCTTGTCATGGGAGATTCTGTAACCACGGATCATATTTCCCCGGCCGGTGCCATTCCCGAAGATTACCCGGCCGGACGTCACCTTATGAAAAATAATGTCAGGCCGGAAGATTTCAACTCCTACGGGTCCCGCCGAGGCAATCACGAAGTGATGATGCGGGGCACATTCGGCAACATCAGAATCAAAAACCAGCTTGTTTCACCGAAAGAAGGCAGCTTCACCAAAAAATTTCCAGAAGGCAAAGAACTTTTTGTCTATGATGCATCCATGGACTATATGCAGGAAAACACCCCTTTGATAGTTCTGGGCGGCACGGAATACGGTACCGGCTCTTCCCGGGACTGGGCTGCAAAAGGCAGCAGCCTGCTGGGCATAAAAGCGGTTATTGCACAGTCCTATGAACGTATCCACAGAAGCAACCTTGTGGGTATGGGCGTGCTGCCTTTGCAGTTCAATGACCAGGACAGCTGGAAAAAATTAGGCATTGACGGGTCAGAGCAGTTTTCCATAACCGGCATATCCGACATAAAACCCCAGAAACAACTGCAGGTAACTGCAAAAAAAGAAGACGGCACCAGGCGTGAATTTTGTGTAACCGCAAAGCTGAACACCGACATTGATGTGCAGTACTTTATCCATGGCGGTATTCTGCCCTATGTGCTCAGAAAACTGCTGAAACAGCAAACAGGACAAAATGCCGAGGCAACACAATCGAAAATCAAATAAATCCTGGTCTCAAATGACTTCTGGTCATACAACATCTTAGGTGGTAAAATAAAAAAAACATAAGGAGACCATGTATGAGTAAAAAACCCCATATGATTTTAATAAGAGATGGATGGGGCTTCTCGCCTGAAAAAGAAAACAACGCCATTCACGCCTGTGACCCGGTGAATCATAACCACTACATTGACCAGTATCCAACCACTTTGATTCATGCTTCCGGAGAAGCAGTCGGACTGCCCGAAGGCAATCAGGGTTCCAGTGAAGTGGGCCATTTGAACCTGGGGGCCGGCCGGGTTGTTCATCAGAATCTGGTCAGAATCTCCACGGTAATAAGACAAAACCGCTTAAAAGACAACCAGGCCGTGAGCGCCTGTATAAAACATGTAAAAACCTATAACAGCGCTGTGCATATCTATGGCCTGGTTCAGGATCAGGGTGTTCACGCCCACACGGATCACCTGATCGGATACCTGAAAATTTTACAGGATGCCGGCATTGAAACAGTCTATATCCATGTGATTTCCGATGGACGGGACACCCCGCCGAAATCGGCACTTACTTATATCAAACCCCTCCAGGAATGGATTGCACAGCATCATTTCGGGCAGATCGCCTCTGTTACAGGAAGATACTTTGCCATGGACAGAGACAATCGGTGGGACAGGGTACAGCGGTTTTACAGGTTGATGACAGCCGGCGCCTCTGAAAAAAAAGAATTTGACGATGTTTCTTTTGCGATTGAAGATGCCTATGACAATGATGAAACAGATGAATTCATAAAACCCAGAAAAACAAAAACATTTACACCTGTCAGTGATGCTGATGCCATTATCTTCTTTAATTACAGATTTGACCGGGCCGCAGAAATAACAAAGGCGTTCATAAAAGATGATTTTAACGCATTTGAAACAAAAGAGATCCCCCATCTGTTTTATCTGTGTACGACAGCGTATTACAAAAATATCACCCATTCAAAAAGGGCTGATGTAAAAGTTGCTTTTCCATTGCAAAAACTTCCCAATCTCATGGGCAAAGTGATTGCCGATAACCTTCTGAATCAATTGCGAATCGCTGAAACCGAAAAATTTGCCCATGTCACCTATTTTTTTAACGGCCAGCAGGAGGATATTTTTGAAAACGAAGACCGGATACTGATCCCTTCACCCAAAGTGGCCACCTATGATATGCAACCGGAAATGTCTGCTTACCAGGTCACGGACAAGCTAATGGAAGCCCTTGATGCCGACAAATATGATTTTATTGTGTTAAATTATGCCAATCCTGATATGGTCGGCCATACCGGAGACTTTGATGCCGCTGTCACAGCCTGCAAAGTGGTTGATGACTGTGTCGGAAAAGTGATCCGCAAGGTTTTGAAAAAAGAAGGGGTTGTTTTACTGACCGCGGATCATGGAAACGCCGAAAAAATGGTTGATCCTGAAACCGGCAAGCCCCAGACCGCCCATACAAACAACAAGGTCTGGCTGACCATTATTTCAAACAGGGCCGAACTGCAAAAAGACAAGATCCGCCTGCGCAAAGATGGAAAACTGGCAGATATTTCTCCCACCATGCTGCATATCATAGGGCTTGACATTCCCGGGGAAATGACAGGAAATGTATTATACCGGGGCAATTGACAAAAACATGCTCAATTATTTCCAGACATGTCCATATATTCCATTACCAGGTGCCGAAGATCCAAGGCCCGCATAAAGGATTTATCTGTATCCAGAAATTTCGGAAGCATTACAACTCCCCGGGTTTCCTCTCTGCCCGGGCCTCCGTGGGCACCGCTTTCGATGTTAAATGACAGCTGCGGTCCATTTGGATCCCAACCGGAAATAACGATGTCTCCGGCATCACGGTGACGGCAGACATGAGCCAGGTCCCTGGCGACCTGGTCGGCAAAAGGATGGTCTTTGCCAAGGATCGCCTCAAACTCACGCTCCAGGTCAAAAGATCCGTGAGCGTTCATGGCAATAATTTTTCCGCGCTCCTGAAAAAGCACCAGGGGAATATGGACTGTCCGGACCAGGTTACCTGCAAACGCACGAATCTTTTCTGGGGCCGGCATAGAGGGAATATAGACATGCCCCAGGGGCCCCATGGTGGTAATTTGCAATTTATCCAGTGACACAGAAATTTCGCCCAGAAGTTTTTCAGGAAACCGCTGGTTCAGAAAAAATGCCCGGGACTTTTTATACAACCCAGCCAGGGCATTGTCAGACACCTCATGGGACTTTTTTTTGGTATCTCTCTGATGGTCGTAGGCATGCCGGATGGCGTCTTTGACCCCCAGACCAAAACAGGTGCCATACCAGGTAACCGCCTCCTGCCCGTGATCGGAATAGATGATGAGTTGATATTCACGGTTCCTGGAACGGTTGGCCGTTCTATAGATATCTTTGATGGCATCATCGATTCCCTTCAGACTCCAGTGGGCAAACCTGGAGCCCGGTCCCCTGCGATGGGCCTGTTCATCATACCCCAGAAAAGTGGCACATATAATCGGAACACCACGGGTCACATCCATTTTTACCCGGAATCGGATCAGTTCTCTTAATATGACACAGATGACGATACGGGCAGGAATAAATACGAGTTCCTTTACAAACTTTCTGCCGGCTGCAATGCCCCGGAAAAAATCGGTAACCGCCAGAATGATTTCAATCAGTGTCACTGTCAGGATACGCAGAAATTTGCCGGCATGCATGAGGATCAGAAGCGCCAGCTTCAACGGATTTACCGATCGGGCAATGGATTCCAGGCCCATATTCTGACTGCAGTAGCGGGCCTCTTTTGCACCACCGGTAAAAATGGTAGAATAGGCATGGCCCCGGGATAAGAGGGGGGTGCCTTTTTTTTCCAGACGCTGGGCCAGATAATTGGCACTCTGGGGATAAAACGAGATATGGCGCTGGTTTTCATCCCGCACTATAAACTCAAATGCCGGCACACAGGATTTGACCCCATAAAAAAGTTCTCCCTGAAAGGCCGGGGTGGTAGAAGGTACCCCGGAATACATGGGTTTGACTCCATGACAGCCCATTTGGATCTGTTTTTTCAAAAACGGCAGCTGTCTGTTGTCCAGGGCTTTTTGAAACTGGGTATAGGAAAGCCCGTCGATCTGGATTAACACAATACCGCGGCCGTCTTCCATGGGAGACAGATTTAACAACCGCACAGCCCAGACATTCCGAGAGAGGATCCGACGTATCTGTTGAAGCAATTGTCTGAAGCGTTTAAACAAGCTCTTTCTCCTTTTAGCCAGGCTCTTCAGTTCAGGCCCTGGCGTTTTTTGTGATATTTTTTTCCGGCCCTGACCGGCTTTTTTTATCCATGGTCTTTATGGCCAGATATATTCATCTTCATAACCGCAGGGTGCTTTTTAAAATCGGTGACAAAATATATCTTATAATTTTTTTTTGCCCCTGTGCAATACAGATTAACCACCAAATTGCCGGATTTTTGTTTGTATTCAGCCATTTTTTTCTTCCCTTACCGATCTTTTTCACCAAAAGACAAAACAGGCTGCATGTTCTGCAACCAAAAAATGGTGGTTTTCCGCCATTTATTCTCCTGTCCGGGCCTGTTATGGTTCATTGCAATATATTATTACAAAAACAATCCAACGGCCAGAAGCAGCATCCTTGCTGGATGAAGGCATTCCCGGCACACACGTTGCATTCTTTTGGCCCGCTAAAACCAAAAAGACGTTCCATGACCATCGAAATGACACAGATATCATCTACCCTGCTATCCCTCGGAGGGATCTTTCTTCTGGGATTTGTAGCTGACCTGGTTGGACGATACACCCCCCTGCCCCGGGTAACCTTATTGCTGCTTTGCGGCCTGCTCTTCGGGCCGGCCGGGTGTGCCCTGCTGCCTGACAGGTTTGTCGATGACTGGTTTCCGCTGCTGACCCACATTGCCCTGTGCATGGTGGGTTTTCTGCTGGGTGAAAAAATCACCTTTTCCGCAATACGGGAACGGGGCCGATCCGTTTTGTGGATATCCATCGGCCAGGCAATGGGCGCGGGCATACTGGTTGGATCGGTCCTGATCATATGGGGAGTGGCGCCGGCCTTTGCCCTTATAATGGCTGGAATTGCGCCAGCCAGTGCGCCGGCAGCCGTTTTTGATGTTGTTAAGGAATCAGGAGAAAAATCCCGATTTGCGGATATTTTGCTGGGCATCGTTGCCATTGATGATGCATGGGGACTCCTGATCTTTAGTTTTCTGTTGGCAGCAGCCAGTGCAATCAGTGGCCAGGGCAGTGCCATGGACGCTCTCCTGGCCGGGTCCGGAGAAGTCGCAGGAAGTATTTTGCTCGGTCTTGTCTTAGGCTTACCCATGGCAGGTCTCACCGGCCGGATCCGTCCGGGAGAACCCACCCAGGCCGAAGCCCTGGGATTGGTGATACTTTGTGCCGGGATGGCGGTACTGCTGGATTTATCTTCTATTCTGGCAGCCATGGTCATGGGAAGCACAGTGGCATCACTGGCCAGGCACCATGACCATGCTTTTCATGAAATAGATGAAATCGAATGGCCCTTCATGATTTTGTTCTTTCTGCTGGCAGGGGCTTCCCTGCAGATCAATAAACTGCCGGCTGTCGGCTGGATCGGCCTGATTTATATCAGTGCCCGGATGACCGGTCTTTACATGGGTGCCAGAATATCCGGCCGTCTGGCCAATGCAGATGTTACTGTGAGAAAATGGCTGGGATGCTGTCTGTTTCCCCAGGCCGGCGTGGCCCTGGGCATGGCATTGCTGGCTGTGGACCGGTTTCCTGAATTAAAGGATTTGATCCTGCCTGTGGTCATCGGCTCCACTGTTTTTTTTGAAATTATCGGGCCTGTCATTACCCGCCGGGTGCTTCATAAAATAAGCGACGCCAGAAAAACCTGAATTCAAACCTGTGTTTGCGCATAAAGCGCTGCTGATGCCACAACCGGGTTTTTTAAAGAAACGCGATTGTTACCGGCTATCTTTTTCAGAACCCCGGGCCTGAAAAATTCGGAGAATCTGCCCGACAACAAAGGGAATCAGGCTCATTACCAGTATCAACAGCCACCCGTTGATGCCCGGAGCCTGGGTTTTCAGCAGAGATGAAAGCCCTGGTGCATAGACGGCCGCCATGAGAAGTGCGGTGCACAAGACAAGGGAGCCCAGGATATACGGATTGCGTATAATATTGTTATTCCAGAATGTGGACCCGGGATTTCTCAGGTTAAAGACAAACCATAACTTGGCAAATGCCAGGGTCAGAAAAGATATGGTGACCGCCTGCCCGGTATCAAACCCGAATCCATAATAGGCCGCTGAAAGGGCTCCCAGTACACTGGCCGCCACCAGGGTGGCCCAGCCGCCCACGGCCCGCCAGTGAGCTCTGGTTAAAATGGACTCCTCCCGGGGACGCGGAGGGGCGGTCATGATATCCGGTTCCCCCTTGCTCAGGCCAAGGGCCAGGGCGGGAAAGACATCGGTAATCACATTGAGATAAAGAATCTGTAAAGGAAGCAGGGGAATGGGCATATTGGAAAAGGTTCCTGCAGCAGCAGCTGCGGTCACTGCAATGATTTCCGCCACATTTGTGCACAGCATGAACATGACGGATTTTCGAATATTATCGAAAATGACACGGCCCTGATGAATGGCAGCCACAATGGACCCAAACGCATCATCGAGCAGTACCATATCTGCTACTTCACGGGCCGCATCTGTTCCCCGTTTTCCCATGGCGACACCGATATCCGCCTTTTTAAGGGCCGGCGCATCATTGACACCATCTCCGGTCATGGCAACGGTAATGCCCCGAACCTGCATCAGCTTAATCAGGTGCAGTTTCTGTTCCGGTGTCACCCGGGCAAAAACAGAGATGTTTGCGACCCGCTCCTGTTCCGTATCTTCCATTTCTTCAGGATCTTTCAACGCGCTGCCGTGCATCACACCGGCACTTTTCGCATCGTCTATAATGTGGGTTTGGGCAGCAATGGCAACAGCGGTTGCCGCCTGGTCTCCTGTGGCCATAATTACCCGGATCCCGGCATTGTGACATTCATTGATACTTTTTTGGATATCTTTTCGGGGCGGATCATACAATCCCACCAGTCCCAGGAACGTCAATGCTTCATAGGGGTCGGCCCCAATATCGTCCACGGTCTTATCGGCCAGCGCCAGCAGCCGGTAGCCCTCCTTTGCAATGTTTTCCGCCTGCTGGCGGTATTCTTTTTTATCCTTGTTTTCAAGGGAACGCACATCTGTCCCCTGATCATCCATGATACGGGTGCAGGCATTCAGAATACGGTCAGGTGCGCCTTTCACCGCCACGTAAGGTTTTCACCACTACGGTGATAGGTCGCCATCATCATGACATCTGTATTAAAAGAGGCTTCGCGTTCTTCAGGCATTTCTTGCAGAAGTGACGAACGGGTGAGGCCAAATTTCGCCCCTGCCCGAAGCAGTGCAATTTCCGTGGGATCTCCCTGATCACCGTCATTTTCCTGGTCACTGTCATCTTCCTGGTCATCTTTGTTGTTGTGCGATTTATGTTTCTCCCCGGCGGAGTCAGTACTTCTGGCTGATTTACCCAAAACCGCATTATTGCATAATACCCCGACCTTCAGTATCCGCTGAAGCAGGGAGGAGGCTGGATCTTCATTTTTTTCAGAAGACCCGTTAATCTCAAATTCACCTGCCGGTGTTTTTACCCGGCGCAGTGTCATTTTATTTTCTGTCAAGGTGCCTGTCTTGTCTGTAAAAATGACCTGGGTTGCCCCCAGGGTCTCCACTGCAGGTAATTTTTTAACCAGGGCGTTGCGCCGGGCCATCACCACCATCCCCCTTGCCAGGGCAATGGTGGCAACAATGGGAAGCCCCTCAGGAATGGCGGCCACCCCTAAAGCAATGGCGGTCTGGATCATCTGCATGGTATCACGGCCGGAAATCACGCCCACAGAGGCAATTGCCAGAGCCAGGAACAGACAGACCCAGGCCAGTCTTCTGCCCAGCTGGTCCAGTCGTTTCTGCAGGGGTGTTATTTTCTTTTGTGCTGTCTGGGCCATTTCAGTGATATGCCCCAGCTGGGTAGCCATCCCCGTAGCCACGGTGACCCCTTCTCCGGAACCCCCGGTGATCATCGTGCCCTTATACAGCATGCAGGTTTGTTCCGCTAAAGGCGTATCAGCTTTCACGGGTTCCGTATCCTTGACCACGGGCTCTGACTCCCCTGTGAGAGCTGATTCATCTACCTGGATCTGGTTGGCTTCCATGAGCCGGATGTCCGCCGGCACAACGTCTCCGCCTTCAATGATAATAATATCTCCGGGAACCAGATCTTCACTGTTAATTTCTTTTTCTTCACCGTTCCGCCGCACACGAATAGCATCGCTTCCCATGGTGCGGATCGCTTCCATGGATTTTACAGCTTTGTATTCAGACACGTACCCGATAACTGCATTAACAAGCAAAACTGCTGTAATGGCAAGGCCTTCCGGTATTTGTCCGAAAGCAAACGCTGTGATGCCTGCAATCATAAGCACGAGGATCACAACGCTTTTAAACTGCGCAAAAAACAGTTTCCAGCGGCTTTGGACTTCTGCCTGGCGCAGTTTATTGGGACCTGCATCATGGCGTGCATCCCGGACCTGTGCATCGCTCAGTCCAAAGTCTGGTTCTGCATGAAACGCATCTAAAATCGCCTCAATGGAGCGGGTATGATAAGCATCTTCCAGCGTTTCTTCAGATTCATCCTTTTTTTTTATATCCATGAACGCAATCCCCCGGCAAAAATCCAATTTTCATTTTTTTAAAGCACATCCTGTGGTTCTTGTTATACAATAAAAGGACCGCCGGTTCTTTGTCAAGAAAAGTCCCCAACATGCAGACAGGGAAGACAGTGATTCGGTTTTATTGCTCCGGATGACACGCCCGTCCCTTGAGGTTGAAAAAGAACTTGAGCCCCTTTTGAATGGCAGGAGAAAATATTTTAGGGGACAGATAGGTGCCGGCCACCCGCTTGTTGATTTCACCAATGGTGGGATAGGGATGGATGGCAGCAGCAATGGTGGACAATTTCACATTGCCGTT